>JALTYW010000147.1 GCA_027046415.1 Sulfurovum sp. | reverse complement strand
AGATACCCACTGCCATCTGGATGACATCCGGTATGAAGAGGATCTTGAAACGGTACTTGCCAAAGCCAAAGAAGAGGGTGTAGAGAGATATATTATTCCCGGTGCAGATCCCGAAACACTTCAACGGGCAGTCGAGATTTCTGAAAGTTGTGAAGGCGTCTATTTTGCGGTTGGGGTACACCCGTATGATGCTGACAAATATGACCGGAGTTATCTGGAACGTTTTGTCGGACATCCGAAATGTGTTGCCATTGGAGAATGTGGTTTGGACTACTTTCGTCTTCCTGATGATACTGAAGCTGCGGAAGCAGAAAAAAAGAAACAGAAGCAAGTCTTTGTCGATCAGATAGAGTGGGCAAAAGAGCTTGAAAAGCCTCTTATTGTTCATATACGGGAAGCAAGTGCAGATGCTATGGAACTGCTTGAACAGTACGCAGGAGAGCAAGGAGGTGTTTTACACTGCTATAATGCCGATGCGTCACTGCTGAAACTTGCAAAACGTAATTTTTATTATGGTATTGGAGGTGTCTTGACATTTAAAAATGCGCGCAAATTGGTTAATGTATTTCCTCAGATACCACACGACAAGCTCTTGATAGAGACAGATGCACCCTACTTGACCCCACATCCGTATAGAGGTAAGCGAAACGAACCGTCATACTGTACATTAGTAGCAGATAAAATGTGTGATTTAAGTGGATTGTCACGTGCTGAAATAGAAGTAATGACGACAGCAAATGCAGCAAGGCTTTTTGGGGTTTAACGTGATATGTATTTGCTGTGCAACAACTATCCGCTTCAGGATTTTGGTATCAAGCTGATATAAAGAGAAATGTAGAGATAATATATACTTACATTTCCATCAAGGTTCCGGATGTTCAATCGAAACAGATATATATTGTCTATAACCGTTTTTGCAGCCATACTGCTGCTTGGCGGCTGTTCTAGCAAATCTACGTCCTACAAAGATACGAAGTTTACCAGTGCTGCACGGCACAAATCGACCATGAAATGCTATACGGTACTTGGAAGAACCTATCAGCCTACATATGTTGAAGTCGGACAGACAATGGAGGGAATCTCCAGCTGGTATGGACCGAATTTTCACGGGAAGCTTACCAGTAACGGTGAGCGGTACAATATGTACAAAAAGACAGCGGCACATAAAACATGGCCTATGGATACAATGGTCAGGGTGACCAATCTTCAGAATGGGCGAAGCACTGTTGTTCGCATCAATGACAGAGGACCTTTCGTAAAAGGTCGTATCATTGACTGTAGCTATGCGGCAGGAAAAGCGTTGGGACTTGACAAAATGGGGATTGCAAAAGTACGTTTGGAAGTAGTGGGATTTGCCGGAAAAGTGCAATCCGCACAGAATATCGCATTGCAAAAGGCTACACGTACACAGGAACGAAGAGTACTGAATGACTTTGGTATTCAGCTGGGAGCTTTCAGGTATTATGCCGGTGCGAAAGCAACACAAAGAGAGTATGCACAGCTTTTTGGACAGCAAAAAAAGTACCGTGTAGTGATCAAACGCAGCGAGGATGCCGAGGGTAAAAAACTCTATCGTGTCTGGCTGATGGGGTTCGTATCTGAAGCAGCTGCACGTGACTTCAGAGCATGTCAGGGACTGAGCGGTCCAATTGTGCGGAACTAAAAGAGTGAAGGATAATAATGATTGAAGTAACAAGAGAGACGAAAGAGACACAAATAAGCGTCAAGCTGGAGCTATACGGCAAGGGGAAAGCAACGATAGACACCGGTGTGGGGTTCTTTGACCACATGCTTGAGGCATTTACCAAACATGCCCATATCGATCTTGAGGTAAGCTGCAAGGGTGATACCCATATCGATGACCACCATACAGTGGAGGATGTCGGTATTGTCATCGCACAGGCATTCAGACAGGCAGTTTATCCTGTAAAGAATATCGAGCGTTTTGGAAATGCAACGGTTGTGATGGATGAGGCGAGTGTTACATGTGATATTGATCTCTCCAACCGGGGATTTCTGGTATTTGAGCTTCCTATCGGCGGTAAAGTAGGCAACTTTGATGTAGAACTGGTGGAGGAGTTTTTCAGGGCGTTTGCGTTCAACCTTCCTTTGACCCTGCACCTTATCTATAACCGCGGAAAGAACAAACACCACATCATCGAGGCGGCATTTAAAGCACTGGCTGTTTCCATACGCCGTGCCGTAGCATATAATGAAAACGCCGGTATCCCAAGTACCAAAGGTGTGCTATGAGCATTGAACTGATCGTACTCGATGTAGATGGTACTATGACCGACAGCCATATTACCTACAGTGAGAACGGAGATGAGATCAAATCCTTCAATGTCAAAGATGGTCTGGCCATCGCAAGCTGGAGAAAACTTGGCAGGCAGGTGGCTATTATTACCGGCAGAAGCTCCAAGATTGTTGCGAGACGGGCACAGGAACTTCGCATAGAACATTTCTATCAAGGGGTCGAGAACAAGAAAGAGGTGCTTGACAGTCTTTTGTCAAAGCTTGATATCAAGATGGAGAATGTTGCAGCGATAGGGGATGATCTCAATGACCTTTCGATGCTTAAAAGTGCTGCACTTTCGTTTGTTCCAAGAGATGCCAGCAGTTATGTAGACAAGATAGCCGATGTGATTCTGTCAAAAAAAGGTGGTGAGGGTGCTGTTCGTGAAATGATCGAATACCTGATCAAAAAAGAGGGACTCGAAAAGAAGTATCTGGCACTATGGGAATGAAACTGGAATTTTTACTCGTTATACTGATTGGTGTAACATCAGTAGTAACCATGACAACAAAGCTGAGTGAACAGAACAGTGCAGCTACTCAGAGTGTCAAAGAGATTGAATTTACAAATACAACATTCACAGAAGTGACGACACAGCGACGCGAAGGTGTTGCATTCTCTACACACGGGATGAGAATAAACGGTGTACTCTACATGGAAAACCTCCGTTACCATAATGACAATATCAAGCTTCTGCTGGCAGATGTCGGGAGATATCAGGGCACAAAAATCTATCTTGACGGCAATGTAAGTGTACATCAGAAAGAGGGACAGGACTACTATACAGAACATGCTGTTTATGACAAAGGTGAAGAAGTGCTTTATATCACCTCCCCTTTTGTTGCCTGTCTGAAACAGAATGTACTAGAGGGAGAGACACTTGAGTACCATATGCAGACCAAGGAAGCATTTGGCTCAGCAGTAAACGCAGTTATCTATACACATGAAAATGATATAATCACATATACATGCAAAGATGCATTGAAAAAGCTTGAATTACGCAAAAAAGGGTAAACCGAATTGAACTATATAAAAATCATAATCGCACTGATGGCTATAGCCTATCCGCTGTTTGCACAAAAAGTACAGGTTACTTCTGACAAAATGAGGGCTATAGAAAAAAAAAGAGAGATTCACTTTATCGGAAATGCAAAAGTCCAGCAACTGAAGGACTGGATACACGGAGATGAGATTACTGTCTATTTCAATGACAGGAACGAAACGAAAAAATATGTTGCTTCAGGCAATGTGACGTTTGAAGTATTCCAAAAAGATGCACACTATAAAGGCAAGGCAGACAAGGTGACCTATTTTCCGAAAAAGACTCTCTATATACTTACAGGAAAAGCTGTTATAGATGACCTGACAAACAAACGCCACGTTAATGGGGATGAGATCACTCTGGATATGACCACGGGTAATGCCAATGTTAAAGGGAACAGAAAAAAACCAGTGAAGTTTATTTTTGATGTGGAGGGGAAAGGTGAGTAGTCCCCGTATTGTAGAAGCATCGTTCATCAAATCGGCACAGAGTATTGCCGATTCACTGCCCGAAGATATGAGTGAAGTGGTCTTTCTGGGACGTTCAAACGTAGGGAAAAGTTCTACACTCAACGGACTTACACAGCGGAAGAATCTTGCCAAAAGCTCTGCAACTCCGGGAAAGACGCAGTTGATCAACTTTTTTGAGACACGCTATCTGTATGAGGATCAAAGCTATCCTGTCCGTTTTGTTGATCTGCCCGGGTTTGGATATGCCAAAGTCTCCAAGTCTCTCAAAGAGGTGTGGCAGAAGAATCTGGTAGAGTTTATCATGCACAGAACGTCGATCAGGCTCTTTATACACCTGCGCGATGCCCGACATCCCCATGCGAAGATCGATGATGACGTGCAGGCGTATATCTCCGAGTTTATCCGACCCGACCAGAGATACCTGACTGTCTTTACCAAAATAGACAAGCTCAACCAAAAAGAGCGTAACAAACTCAAACGGGAGTTTCCCGGTTCTATCACCGTTTCCAATCTAAAAAAGAGCGGTTTTGAACGGGTACACAAAGAGATCCTCTCAACCATCTTCGGGCTCGACTTTAACCAAAAGCCAAAAGAGGATATGAAAGCGTGATAGAACTGGTCAAGGCAAAACTGGATGATATCCCTACAATGCAGGCACTGGTGGCCAAGAAGGTTAAGGATGGTACGATACTTGACAGAAGCGAGGATGAGGTCGCAACCAATATCCGCTCGTATGTACTTGCCAAAGAGGGTGAAAAATTGGTGGGGTATACTGCACTGCATATCCACTCTCCGCGTCTTGCCGAGATACGAAGCCTGATTGTTGATGAATCATACCGCGGCAGAGCGATAGGCAGACGGATGGTGGAGTTTACGCTTGATGAGGCACGCAGACTTGGCGTGAAGGAGGACGTGCTGGTATTGACTTATCTACCTGACTTTTTCAAAAAACTTGGGTTTGTCGAGATTGAAAAAGAGGGAATTCCAGAACATAAGATATGGGCGGATTGTATCAAATGTATTCATTTCCCGGTCTGCAATGAGGTTGCACTTGTATACAAGGTATGGCAGGAACGATGAATAGTCGCCTCAATCGGTACCTTCACAAGTTCCTGTTGTGGATAGTGGTACTGGTATTTGTTATCTTTTATCCTATGCTTATCTCCATATATGTATTTTTGCCGCTTTTTATTGGCATTATGGGGTATATATTAATTCTCGGGATCGAACAGCATAGAATATCGTACATCATTGTCTCTCTGCTTTACCTTGTCAATATGGATGTCAATCTCTCGTTACCGTTTTTTCTGGTAACAATTGCAATTTTGAGTGTTTATCTGTTGTTCTATCCATATTTCACACACTTTCGCAGGTGTAAGGTTTGTACACCGCTTTTGACCGTTTTGATGATAGATATGACCTATCTTGGCGCACTGCTTGCATACGACTTTGTATTCCAGACAGAAAATATTGTGCTTGATGATATTCTTCTCTATCCGCTTATCGTCGATTTGCTTGTGGCGGTGATACTGTGAGATACCAATTTGTTATTCTCGTCTTTATACTGGTTTGGGCAGGCATGATAGCAAGGCTGTACCATATCAGCATCAAGTCCAATTACTACTATGAAGAGCTTGCAAAAGAGAATATTGAGCGTAAGGAGTTTATCAAACCTGTACGTGGTGAGATCACTGATGTGCATGGCAATCTACTTGCGATGAATCAGATAGGGTTTTCGATTTCTGTGATGCCGCATCTCAAAGAGGGGAGCGAGCGACTTCGTGCTGTAGGTGATGCACTGTTGGAAAACTTTCCTGATCTTAACTTGAGTGTACTCTATAAAGTATATAAAAAGCACAGCTCTCCATACAATCACAAGTTTATTAAAGTTGTCGATTTTATCCCCTATGCAGATATGATGAAAGCATATGCCCGTTTGAGTCTTGTCCCTGAGATACGGATTGAAGCGGAAACAAAGCGATACTACCCTTACGGCAGATATGTTGCTCATATCATTGGCTATACAGGTCGTTCCAACAAGAAAGAGAATGCGTTGGATGAGGTGGTGGATGTTGTCGGAAAAGTTGGAAAGAGCGGATTGGAACGCTACTACAATCATATCCTTCAAGGAGAGCTCGGTTATGTGGTGAATAAGGTTACCGCGACCAATAAAGCCATTGAGGTACTTGCAAAAGTGCCGCCTAAAGACAACAAAAACCTGGTACTGAATATCGATATTGACCTACAGCAGATGATCTATGAGTATTTTGCAAAGATGAAAGAGACGGGGGTTGCTATTGTCATGCGTACAACTGGAGAGGTTGTGGCAGCGGTAAGCTACCCTGCGTACGATCCTAATCTTTTTGTCGGCGGTATCAGTTTCAAAGACTGGAGAGCGCTTCAGGAAGACCTTGACCACCCCTTTACCAACAAGATCACACACGGTACCTATCCTCCGGGATCTTCCATCAAAATGGGGATGGCACTTGCATTCGACAAAGCAATTCCGGGCATTTTGGAACATTCGGAGTACTGTAAAGGTTACATGACCATAGGCAAGAGCAAGCACAAGTTTCGTTGCTGGAAGAAGTACGGGCATGGTACCGTACCGATTCGAAAAGCGATCCGGGAGAGTTGTGACGTCTTTTTCTACAACAAGAGTTTGAAGGTTGGCATCGATGCGATGGCGAAAAACCTGCGCTCATTTGGGCTTGGGGTCAAGACGGGTGTAGATCTGCCGCGTGAGTATAACGGTGTTATTCCTGACAAAGCATGGAAAATGCGCCGTTTCAAACAGCCGTGGTTCAAGGGCGAGACAGTTATTGCCGCGATTGGGCAGGGGTATGATGCCGTCACTCCGCTTCAGGTAGCCCGTTACACCTCCCTGATCGCAACCGGCAACCTTGTTACACCGCATATTGCCAAAACCGTTGACGGTAAGCCGCTTAAACCGGTAATCAAAAAGATCGATTTCAATCCGTATGCGATATCGCAGATCCGTCAGGGGATGTACGATGTCTGTAACTCGAAAAAAGGGACAGCATACCGTGCGATGCACGATCTTCCTGTGGTAGTAGCAGGGAAGACAGGAACCTCTCAGGTTACCTCCATTCCCCAGTCGACCATCCATCGTCTCAAAGAGTCACAACTGGAGTACTACCACCGTTCTCATGCATGGATCACCACCTATGCCCCTTATGAAGACCCTCAGTTTGTCGTTACGGTACTGGTTGAACACGGCGGACACGGAGGAAGTACTTCTGGACCTATGGCGGCAGATATCTACCGCTGGCTTTATGAGCATCACTATTTTAAAGACGAGAGTCAAAAGCAGTAGAATACCTCAAGAGAGGCTATTAAAGGTGGGCAAGTGTATTTTGCAGGAAAAGTCCCAGAATGATGACAAGGCTGATACCTGCCGATTTGGTGTAGAGCTTGTTTGCAGTCAAAAAGACCAGCAGTACGGTAGCAATGATCATGGTAGTAATGTCGAATAGGTAGTTTGTCGGTACAAAAGGCATCGGTTTTACGAGTGCTGCAGCACCAAGCACCACTGTTGTGTTCGCCATGTTCGATCCGATGATGTTTCCTATTGCCATATCGACCTTGCCTTTGAGTGCGGCAGTGATGCTGACGACAAGCTCAGGCAGGGAGGTTCCCAAAGAGACCATAATGATACCGATGACCCACTGGGAGATGCCAAAACTTTTGGCAATGTCTGCCGCACTCTCTACCGTAAAGTGGGCACCGATGATGACCAGTACAAGCCCGACAAAGAGCATGGCAATGGTCGTTGCCCAGCTAAAGTGTGCCATGTCGATCTCATCGAGATCCTCTTCGGGGATGTTTTTGGCATCCTGAAGCAAAAAGAGCAGGTAGGCACCCATCAGCAGCAACAGCAGTGCCGCATCGAAACGGGAGATAGTCCCGTCAAGCACCATCAGGATGAAGACAAAAACCGGCATCAGTGCCCAGGTACTGTCTTTGGCGAAAAAGTCTCTGTCAGGTGCAATATTGCGTGCTATGAGAAAGACAGAGGCAAGCACCAGTGTGATGTTGAGAATGTTGCTTCCGATCACGTTGGCAATGGCTATCTCCGGTTTGTCTCCGATGCTGGCTGCAACACTCGCTGCCATCTCCGGAAGTGAGGTACCCAGAGCGATCAGTGTCGCACCGATGATAAACTCAGGAATATTGAACTTCAGGGCTATCTTTTCACTCTGGACAATCAGTACATCCGCACCCCATATGAGCACACCCATCGCGATGACAAAGATCAAAAAACTCATGCTTCATCTCCTTCTGTACGAACAATCAGACTTTTGGGAAGTTTCCATGCATCGATGATCACCTCCTCTTTGCGGCGCATCTCGCCATTGTCAGTTTCATGGTCAAATCCGAGAAGGTGCAGCAGACCATGAATAAAGAGCAGGGTAAGCTCTTCCTGGTTGCTGTGTCCAAGCTCTTTTGCCTTTTGGATGACAAAGTCTTTGGAAATGACAATGGCACCAAGCGGTGCATGGGGCGTGTCACCAAGCGGAAAGCTCAGTACATCGGTTGCACTGTCTTTTTGACGGTGGTGTGCATTGAGCGCTCTGATACCCTCATTGTCTGTAATGATGAGTTCTATTTGGCGTTGTGTAAGGTCTTCTGCAATTTTTTGCAGCAGATCGGTATCTACAAGTAGATCTGTTTCATTTATTAAATCGATTAACATGCGGCTATTTTACCCAATTCTTGGTAAAATGCACGCTATAACCGTAAAGGGAGCAGATATATGAAAAAAGCCGTTTGTATCATTTCCGGAGGGATGGACAGTGCACTCAGCGCTGTGATTGCGCAGCAGGAGGGGTACGAGATCATTGCCGTACATTTTAACTACGGACAGCGTACAGAACACAAAGAACTTGCCTGTTTTAGAAAGATCGCAGATGACCTGAATGCAAAGGAGCGTTATGAGATCGATCTTCCTTTCTTTGAACAGATCGGTGCATCGGCATTGACGGATAGAAGCATCGAAGTACCTACCGGCGGATTGGAGGAGGGGATACCGGTGACCTATGTCCCCTTTAGAAACGGCATTTTTCTCTCCATAGCGGCATCGATAGCGGAAAAACATGGCGCCGAGGCACTCTTTATAGGGGTAGTTGAAGAGGACAGTTCAGGCTACCCTGACTGTCGTAAAAGCTATATTGAAGCGATGGAGAAAGCGATCAACCTTGGTACGAAAGAGGAGACACAGCTTGCCATACGCATGCCGCTGGTGCACATGAAGAAATCACAGATTGTACAGGAGGCACTGAAGCTTGGTGTGCAGCTGGAACATACATGGAGCTGTTACAAAGAGGAAGATGCCGCATGCGGTGTGTGTGACAGCTGCCGTTTACGGCTTAGAGGGTTTGAAGAGGCGGGGCAGAAAGACCCCATTGTTTACGCTCAGTAGTTCTGGAAAGCGTTCGCGATGTAAGTAAATTCATACTTATGTGATGGGTAGCGCTTGACTCCTTCACGAATAAATTGTGTACGAGTGATCTCTCTGTCCCAGAGACGGTACATTAGATTTTTGAACCACTGTTTTTCTGCATCGCTTGTCAGTCCCATTTTGTGATAACGTGGATTGGACTGTGTGCTTTGTGCAATCTTTAGCATCGTTTCGTGAAACCGTGCTTCTTTCGAGGCAGCAGGAGTAACCTGTGTAACCCGTGCCTGAGGAGATGGCTCGGAGGTGACACATCCGGCAAGTAATGCTGCCGATGCCAATAGGAGAATATGTCGTTTCATCTTTTTTCCCTTTATATCAATGGTGTATCATAAAGTATAACGGAAGTATATCATTGAATTATTAGCCGTAGATAATCTTCTCATTTTCTTAGTATATCGTAAATAGTACCAAAGATTTGTTTTCATTTAAAATGATTGTCATCTCAGATAAGGTAGGCTATTACCAATAATGTAATCCTAAAGGAGTACTATGCAAAGAACATCACAGCAAGAAGCGGTAAGGGCATACGATTTGGTAACACACTTGCAGCACTATTTTGTTTCAAAACTTGACGATATCAGTGCGGAGTTGGGAAAAGATAAGGTTTGTGAATCCGTTACATGGCTGAGAGACAAAGGTAAACATGGCGGAGGGATTCGCTACGAAGTACGTGACGAGACTGTTTTTGACAGAGGTTCGGTCAATATTTCACAGGTACACTATGAGGACAATCCTGCCAAAAAGCTAGGCTCTGCAACAGCGATCTCTACCATTATCCACCCTGCCAATCCCCACGCGCCGTCGATGCATATGCATATCTCATGGACGCAGATGAAAGAGGGCAGTGGATACTGGCGCCTGATGGCAGATCTCAATCCCTCTTTGAAAAACGATGTCTTCAAACGCGATTTTGACATGATGCTTGAAAAGGTGACGGGTGAGCACTATGAAGCGGGGATTGCACAGGCGGAACGTTACTTTTACATTCCTGTGCTGGAACGTACACGCGGGGTGAGCCACTTCTATCTCGAAGGCTACAACAGCGGCAGTTTCGATGAGGACATTGCCTTTGCGAAACGTTTTGGCGAAGCGGTGATCGATGCCTATATCGGCATTACGCTTCAGGCACTTCAGTACTACCGTACTTTCACAGCAGAAGAAAAGGCACAGCAAGTGGACTACCATACCCTCTACTTCTTTCAGGTGCTTACCCTTGACCGCGGTACGACCTCGGGACTGCTGGTACATGATCAGAACGATGTGGGCATTATGGGCTCACTCCCTTCCCATGTCAATCGTCCTCTGCTCTACAGTTGGCTGGAAAAGATGCCCAAACCTCAGGACAAACTGCTGCTTTCACTCATCGATGCATTGCCTGAAGGAAAGATCGTACCGGTTACTACGGCAGTCAAGAAGCGTTTGGCAGAAGCGGTGAGAAAGCATTACAAAGCACACCCAGAAGCGCTTAGCATGCAGGCAAGCGGAGAGATCGTTCCGCCGACGGTGGAGAATCATACCGAAAATAAGGTGTAAGGTTAATCCAAACGTATAAAAACCCCCTTAGTACGGTCTTTTTTCAGTTTCTGGTAAGGGGCAATATGACCATGCATGGCAATAAAAATACCATTTTCATCCAGGCATTGAAGGGCAGTACAGGCAGAAGCAAAATTGGCAGTCGCTTCTGTCGGATCGATACTGAAAGGTACCATGGCACCTGTGAGAACAATCTGCTTTTCCAGCTCTGCATCGGCAAGGTAGGCAGCGGTGACATCCATAGTGTCTGTACCGTGAACAACAAGGATTTTACGCTGCTTGCTTTGGTGGATGGTGGCAAGCAGCTCCAGCCGGTCGTGACTCGTCATCTCGAGTGAGTCTTTGCCTATGATGTTAAGTACCTCAAAGGGGTGCATCCATTTCTCTGCCAGTGCTGTCAGAGCCTGTCCCTCTTTGTCTACTTCCAGCTCACCGCTGATGGGGTTGTAGCGTTTGTTGAAGGTACCGCCGGTATTGATGATAAGTATTTCGTGCATCATTTCTCTTTATAATCTTTTTTGCGAATGGTACTACATTTTACCTCAATGATGATAAAATAGCGCAATTTATTGTATTGGAGCAGAAGCATGATCATGAAAGGCAAAAAGGGTGTCGTACTTGGCATCGCAAACAAAAAATCGATCGCATACGGTATCGCCAAGGCGTGTCAGGAGCAAGGTGCGCAGATGGCGATCACCTTCCTTAACGAGCGTTTTGAACAGAAGCTTGCACCAGTAGCCCAAGAGCTTGGGTGTGAGGGGCGTTTCTACCCGTGCGATGTGAGTAAACCCGAAGAGATCAAAGCGCTCAAAGCATCACTTGAGAAGGATTTTGGCAAAATCGACTTCATTGTCCATTCCATTGCGTTTGCACCCAAAGAAGGACTCAAAGGGCGTTTTACAGACATCTCCAAAGAGGCGTTTGATGTGGCGATGGACATCTCTGTCTACTCTCTCATTGAGATTACAAGAGAGCTCAAGCCTATCCTCTCTGAGAATGCTTCAATTTTGACACTCTCTTACTATGGCGGTGTCAAGTACATACCAAACTATAACCTGATGGGTGTTGCCAAAGCGGCACTGGAGATGACAGTCAAGTATCTTGCAGAAGATCTCGGCCGTGACGGCGTGCGTGTCAATGCCATCAGTGCAGGTCCCATCAAGACACTTGCCGCAGCAGGCATCGGTGACTTCTCCTTCATGCTCAAGTGGAATGCGGCACATGCACCGCTGAAGAAGAATGTCACCATCGAAGAGGTGGGCAACTCAGGGATGTATCTACTCTCAGACCTCTCTTCAGCCGTAACGGGTGAGATCCACTATGTTGATGCCGGATTTAACATCATGGGAATGCCGGCGGTTGAATTTGATGAGAACGGCAAGCCGACGATTGCGTGGAACGGGGAGTCAAAATAAGTGCTTGGCACTTATTTTGAAGTGAAGAGAGAAGAGTTAATAGTGAATAGTGTTGGTTTGCATTG
>JALTYW010000146.1 GCA_027046415.1 Sulfurovum sp. | reverse complement strand
ACAACATTCAGGACAAAGAGCTGCCTGCCATGTTCCTCCTTGGCGACCGCTACATCAACTCACTCGAACAGATCAGCAAGAGCCAAAACTCCAAGTTTGTCATCTATCCTGCCGATATTCAGAGTGCCATCAAAGGAATGCTTGGAAGTGCTTTTAAGAAGTAAACCAAACTACTTGGAAAAGTGCTGATAATCTTTCACACCGTTCCAGTCCCCACCCCACTTCCAGCCGTGTGCTTTAAATATCTGTACCGTAGGGTCATCTTGAAGCAGTACGGCTCTGTCAGCTGTGCTGTTATCCTGGTGCCGCCTATTTCTAAACTTCTGTGATGCTTTATGTGCAATATGTCCGTTGCGAGAAATGTAGGGATTTTCAAGCGGGTTGAGGTCGATCGCCCTGCCGTAACTGTGTTTTGACCACTTTTTGCTGCCTGTGGCATTGCGGCAATTAAATGCCGACGTATTGTCCGCCTCGATGCTCTTCCAGTCACTGCCGCCAAAGTCGCTGACAAGGTGCATCTGGCGTATAGGGTATTTCGCTTTGTACAGCTTTTCAAAAATAGCAGTTACCTCTTTGGCTACCGACTTGTGCACGATCATCTCTCCGGTACGTTCTTTTCCCTCAAAATCAATATAGCGCATCTGAAGATACCTCAGATCTCTCCAATGAACAGGGCATCCATCATGCCAACTGTGCCCGGAAAGCATACGTGTTTTGACACTCTGGGTAACTGCCGATACTGTGGCATGATAGTCTGCGAACATACTGACAGATGCGACAGGTATCATAACCGACATACGGAACAATACCCTTGAAATCTGCCGCAGCCAACTATGCATCCAGCATGCTCCTTATCCTCTCAATGTTTGATGTCAGGTCATCACCCTCCCTGAGTGAGTTCATCATGTCTGCTGCTTCACGGTTCCCAAGGTTCAACAACAGTCCCTTGAGTGCATGCAGTGACTTGTCTATCGCTTCAATATCCGGTGTAGTTGCTGAGAGCAACCCCTCCAGTATCTTAAGTTCACTCTCAAGGTCACGCCTGCCTGAAGCCAAAAGCTGCGCTGTCTGCTCCTCTGAAAAACCAAAACTGCCAAATCTCTCTTTTGCAATACGCAGACTCTCTTCGACCAGTCTGTACATTCTGTCTCTCCCAATATCGTTTTGAATTAGATTGCTATTGTACAACGATTTAGATATAAAACGCTCATGGAAACTCTCAGAATAAATGGGGTATAGTTATCTACCCAACAAAGCAGAGCAACAAAGAAGATAACGATGATACAATTGGCCATTGCAGACGACCATGAACTGATACGCAGCGGATTGGAGATGATTATCGGTTCGCATGCTGATATGAAAGTTTCTATCGCTGCAGGAAGCTACCATGAGCTGATTGATGCACTTAAAACAACATCTGTCGATCTGTTGATCCTCGATCTCAATCTTGGAGACATGAATGGCCTGCAAACCATAGAACAGATCATCTCAGCATATCCAGATATGCCAATTTTGGTACTGAGTGCCTATGCCGAAGAGGTGTATGCCCTGCGTGCCTTCAAAAGCGGTGCCATGGGCTATCTCAACAAAGCGGTGGTCTCTTCCGAACTTATCGATGCAATCCAAACGATCCTCAAAGGAGAACGCTACATTAGTCAGAGCTGCGAAGAGGTCCTTCCACTTGGCACAGATCTTGACAAAGAGTCCAGAAACATAGGCGAACTTCTTTCAAAAAGAGAACTTGAAGTACTCACTTTGATAGCAGCAGATAAAACCTCAAAAGAGATCGCACAACAACTTGGAGTAAGCCCCAAAACAGTCTCAACCTACAAAACCCGCATGATGGACAAACTCATGCTTGAAAGCACATCACAGCTACAGCGGATCGCCTACACTTACTTTTCATGAATTCATGCCGATGGTTGGGAAACAGAGTCTAAATACTGCCCCATCTTGACCGTTGTATGCTTCAAGCTTTCCTTGGCAGTGCTTTTCAATGATAAGCTTTGACATATAGAGCCCAAGTCCGGTTCCCTCTTCTTTTGTCGTAAAATAAGGGTCAAAGATCTTCTCTGCAACATCTTCTGAAATGCCCCCGCCATTATCCTCGATCTCAATACAGTTTTGCGCCTCTTCATGTATCATTCTTATCACAATTTTTCTGGATGATCGGTCTGCTGTCTTCAGGACATCTTTGGCATTGCCGAGGATATTGAGCAGTACATGCAAAATCTCGTTGGGGTATGAGTGAACCATACAACTGCATTTGCTCTCGATACAAACCTCTATCTTCTCCTCCTCCATTACCGGACGCATCAAGGCAAGTGCATCTTCTACAACAACGGACAGGATTAAGTCCGACTTCTCCTTGTCCTCTTTAAAAAAGTTTCTAAAATCATCGATCGTGGCAGAGAGATGCTGTACATACTCCTCTATCCGTTTTGTTTTTTCAGAGAGTTTTTCAGGGTCACATATTCCCTGCTTGCCCATCACCTGCAGACCAGAGTTGGTAAGCGCAATAGCATTGAGCGGCTGACGCCACTGATGGGCTATCATACTCAAAACCTCTCCCATCTGTGCATAGCGTGCCTGCCTGAAAAGCATCTGCTCTTGTTCACTGTTTTTTAGAACTTCTGCTTCCACACGCTCCTCAAGACCTGCATTGAGCACTTCAAGCTCTCTGCTTCTTTGCGCCAATTCCTGTGTCTTCTTCTCTACCTCTTCTGAGAGCCTGTTTTTGATATAGACCAAACGTCTTGTAGAGTCCTCCTCGATCGTCGCGTACCAATGGGAGATCATTAGCACGATAACCATATTGAGTATCCAGACAAAAAAGTCGATAGTCGTCAGATAAAAACTTTCCTGGTTGCTGAAAAAAAGCACCATCAGAATAACACCGATGGTTCCAATCCAATATAGTGCTTCTTTTCTGTCAAACAGGTAGTAGATCATATAGACAATTGTGGAAAACCAGATAAACCGAATAGGAATATCAGGGTGGTTTCGCAGCAAAAAAAGTGCTGCGACAATTGCCGAAAAGAAGATAATCCGGGTCACCACCTTATAGTACCGTTCGTCTCTTTTAAGCTTCCAGTACCCCCATACGACAACAACGAAAAAGAGCACATCGGCAATAAACTGTCGATAGTCTCCTTCGATGAGTCTGATAACGGACATCAGTCCTATCGTAAGCATAAGTACGCTCAACATACGAAGCAGCAGCCCGACCTTTTGGGTTGTAAAAATGCCTCGTTGCAGCAACTCTTTCTCTTCCATCAATGTTTTCCTCTTACCTTTCTGATAGCAAACGTCCCATGATCTCCATCAGATCACCAGGATCAACCGGTTTGCTTAGATAGTCGTCAAATCCCGCTTCTATGAAACGTTCTCTGTCCCCCTGCAGTGCATTTGCCGTCAATGAAATCACAGGGGTATGTTTTCTTTGTGTATCCGCTTCTATTTTTCTAATCTCTTTAAGTGCCTCTATACCACTCATTTTGGGCATATTTTCATCCATCAAAATGAGATCGTAACTTCCTGAGAGGAACTTCTCGACCGCCTCTTGTCCATCTGATGCTGTTTCGTAGGTCAGACCGGCATTTTCCAAAATGATGCCAAGAAACATTCTGTTTGCTTCATAATCCTCAACAATCAGCACATGCCCATCTTCAGGTTTGGACAGAGACGATGGATCTTCTTCTGTTTCCATGCCCTTTTCAAGCGGCAACGCGAGGGTAAATGTACTGCCTTCACCCTCTTTGCTCTTCAGTGTCAGGCTTCCGCCAAGCATCTTTGCAAGCTCAAGACTGATCGCCAGTCCAAGCCCGGTACCGCCATACGTTCTCTCTGTAGAGCCGTCAGCCTGTATAAAAGGTTCAAAGATGTGTTTCTGTTTCTCCTCACTGATCCCGATACCGTAATCTTTGACTTTGATATTCAGATAGCCGTTTTTGTACCAGATGACACATTTTACCTTTTTGCCTTCCGGTGTAAATTTGATTGCATTTGAGAGCAGATTGCTGAATATCTGTTTGATCCGCAGGGCATCCCCATACAGGGTTGTCGGCATATCATTGTTATAGCGGATCTGGAAAACGATCTTCTTCTCAGCCGCTTTTGCCTGAAAAAGTTCAGCAATCATGATCAGATCTTCATACGGATTGAAGTTGTAAGGCTCGATGGTCAGTTTCCCGCTTTCAATCTTGGAGATATCGAGAATATCGTTAATAATCTGCAACAGCGACTCAGAAGCGCCTTTGATGGTTTTCAGGTATTTCTGTTTACGGGGGTCATTCTCCTCTTCTTCGAGCAGTTTGATAAATCCGGTAATCGCATTCAGCGGTGTTCGTATCTCATGGGACATATTGGCAAGGAAACGGCTTTTTTGTTCTGTCGCCTCTTCCGCAATCCGTTTGGATGCTGCAAGATGCTCTTTCGCCTGAGCATACTTGCGCCTTTGGGCAATAATCTCCACTGCATGCCCGAGCACTTTTTCAAAGCGCTCGATATCGATCGGTTTGAGAATAAAATGGGTCACTTCAAGATCGATAAGACTGATGAGGTATTCAGACTCATTGTGTGCTGAAAAGACAGCGACAACCTGTCTGTCATTCTCCTCCCTGATCGCTTTGATCATATCGATACCGTTAAGCTTTGGCATGTTGATATCGGTCAAAACCAGATCGTAGTCTTTGCCGTTGTTTTCACGGAATGCACGATAGCTTGCAATCCCCTCTTCTCCATTGTTGGCAGTATCTATATGGGGGAAAAACATCTGTAGCAGTTCAAGTGTACTTTCCCGTACAAACGTATTGTCCTCCACATACAGCAGATGTATCTTCCCGGCCTCTTCTATCAGTTCCTGAAGTGGTGTACGCATGTAGTTACCTCTCCTTAGCTCTTCAACGGTATCTCTTTGCCGAGGACGGCTCGTATCTGATTGGGAATATAGTATTGAAACTGTTTTGGAAAAATAAAAAAGTCCATTTCCCCTTTTGTATGTCCAATGTCACTCCAACGCTCGATATCGAAATCAATCGCCACTACACCCATAGCGGGAATCTTGGATATATGCTCATCCATCAGCATGTTTGCCATATCGGTAACCTGCGGGTTATGCCCGACAATGAAAATACGATCGGCATCGCTGTCTTGCATCATAATAATCTGCCGCAGCGTCTCGGTATCGGTATAGTAAAGCTCCTGCAGATAGTTTGTAACACCTTCAAACGCAAGCTTTTTTGCCAGCATGTCCGCAGTCTCCTGTGTACGTCTTGCACAACTTGCGATCATGATATCCGGGGTGATTCCTCTTAGCATCAGGTAGGAGCCTATCGTTTCGATACTCTTTTTGCCTTTTTTGGTCAGTCCCCGTTCAAAGTCACTTGCATCGATATCTTTCCAGCTCGATTTGGCATGTCTTATCAAATATAACGTCTTGATGGTACACCTCTTTAAAAACAGATCGGTTTGTCACACAAATGACACCTACATTTTACCCAACTCTTCGGACATACTCTTGGCAGCTTTGTCCATCACCATTTTTGCAAGTGCAACATTGCCATCATCTCTGAAGATGGCAAAGACGTTGATTTTTGCGAAGTTGTCATCACCAAGCTGACCAGCACTGTTGATGAGAAATACATGTCCGTCAAGCGTCTTAGCTTCGATGGAAGAGGCTTCGGAAAATCCGACATCCAGCGAAGATTCAGATACCATTCTGTACGCATCGTTGAAAATACTCGCAGAGTAGGGAATATCGGTTCCTGTATTTTCATTGTCGATATAGAGTGTCTCACCTGAATAGTTCAGTACCGCTGAACCGAGGTAACCGTTAACAGCACGCAGGCGCTTCATAGCATTGTTAAAGTCGATCATCTTTTTCTCCTTAGTAATATAATTTATGTTATTGGTTGATAGATTTCATACATTCATTAAATGTTTCCAGCGAGTGCCCTCTCTCAGCAAGGAACGCCTCAAGCACTTTGACAGAAGCGTCTATGCCCTCACTCTGCTCCGCCTCGAGCATTTTCGCATAAAGCTCTATTATGACTGCCTTTGCACTGTCGGTAATGCGTCTTCGTGTGGACATATAGTTACGGAACGATCCGTCCGGATTTTTCGCCATTCTTACCTGTGCAAGTACCCAGTAGTAGCTGCCGTCTTTACAAAGGTTTTTAACATAGGCATGCACCTCTTTGCCTTCGGAAATATTGTCCCAGAGATATTTGAATATCGCTTTGGGCATATCCGGATGTCTCAAAATCGCATGCGGTTTGTCCAGAAGCTCACCCTGGCTATATCCTGAAATTTTCATAAAGATGGGGTTCGTATAGGTAATATTCCCCTCAGCGTCGCTTTTGGATACGATCATATCGATACTGCTGACTTCTCTTTCCACATCGGTAGGTGTCGGTCTTTCCATGATTGTACACTCCTCCTGTTGTATTTTTGACGTATCTTAACTAAAAAAAGTATCTCTTGTCTGTAAGAATTATCCTACAGCCAAAAGCGAAGTTTTGTACTATAATGCGCCCGATTATTTTCATTTATGGAGCGAAAAATGGCACCGAACACCCGTCAGGAACTTCAGACACTTGTGTCCGAGACAACACAGAAGATAGCCTCCGCACAAAGCAATGTGGAGATCAACCGCATCGTAGAAAACCTGATCACGCATGTCATGGGAACCGACTACGCTTCACTGTGGGTGTTTCAAAAAGAGAGTGCTACACTGCTGCGTGCCCGTGATGACCAAAGCATCAATGAAATATCGATGCTCGGACAGCACGGTGTTCTTGCCAAATGCTTCTTTACACTCAGTGGCGGCATATTCAACTATCTTGCAAGTGAGAAAGAGTACCTGCCGGAGGTGGACAACCCTGACAATATACAAATCAAATCCAAAATCATCCTCCCCATCATTGACGACGAACGTTTTTTAGGGATCGTCACGGCGTATGCTTCTGTCAGGAAAATCAAACACTTTACACAGGATGATATGGAGATACTCGAGACACTGGTGCCGTTTTTAACAGAGGTGATCTATCTGATGTATCCGCACCTTAAAGGGCAAAAAGATGAGGTCTACGTCAGCAAGAGGCTCTCAGAACGCTCCGAAAACCTTGTCAAAAATGTCGAAGCGGTACAACAGAGGCAGCAGGTATCTGAAGAGAGCTCCCAGACCCTCAGCTTCCTTGCAAATACAGTACACGATATCCGTACACCTGCCAATGCCCTGTATGGCTTCTTGGAACTGCTTGAAGATCAGCTTGAGGATACCAGACTGCTTCAGTATATTCACAATGCCAAAGAGAGTGCCCATTTCATCAACGATCTGACCACCTCGATCCTTGACCGTATCGCAACACAGCGGGAGCGCAGCAGTGCAGAACCGGTTACACTGAACCCAACGAAGTTTTTTGCAGACACTGCTGAGATTTTTTCTGCCAACATGCATAACAAAGAGATCATATACAATATCTTCATCGATCCGGCACTTCCCAAAAAGGCAACCATAGAGGAGATGAAACTCAAGCGAGTATTGATGAACCTGCTGAACAATGCATACAAGTTTACACCTGCCGGAGGGGAGGTCACCCTCTCTGTCAGATATCTCCCTGAAAAACAGAAAGTAAGTATCTCTATCCAGGATACCGGCATCGGGATCGCACCCGAAAAACAGGAAGAGATATTCAAAGCATTCACACAGGCAGAAGAGACAACAAAAGAGACATACGGCGGTACGGGACTGGGACTGAGTATTTGTGCAGAGTATGTGCATGATCTTGGCGGTACACTTCAGTTGAAAAGTGCTTTGGAGCAGGGCAGTACTTTCTACTTTACCATGCCTTTGGCAGCTACTGTAGACGAGCCGATGTTCGCACCGGTACACAACAACCTTCTTACAACAGGTATTGTCATCTCCAAGCACAATATACCAAGTGCAAAAAATCTTGCCCGTTATCTTCAGGCAATGGGTCTGTCAAAAACACAGATAAAAACCCTCAAACCGTTAGAGCAGATTCCTGAAGGGATCACCCACCTCATCTGCTACCAATCCTGTCTGAATGATACCCTTCAGACACAGGCAGCAAGCCGTAACATACCGATATCTGTCATGGAAGAGACATTTCTTTCACTTTCAGGCAATACATCTGCCAACCTTCTTGTTATGCCACAATACGGATACTATGCCAATGCACTGCATGAGTTTATTGCAGAAGAAGAACCGCTGCGTGTATTGATTGCCGATGATGACAAGATCAATACAGAATTGATCAAAGCGATCCTTGCAGATGCATTCTGCCATATCGATACTGCAGAAAACGGAGAATCAGCACTCTCCATGATGCAACAGGCACTGCAGAAAGGCACTCCCTATCAGCTTGCCTACCTCGACAAATATATGCCACTGCTCTCTGGCTCAGAGGTCATTGATCGCTACAGAAGTATGGAAAAGCAGATTGGCGGCAGCAGGCTTTTTGCCGTATCAATCTCCGGTGACGGGGTAAAAGATGAAAAGAGCACACACCTATTTGACATGTTTGTAGGAAAGCCCTTCAACAAAAGAGCGATTCAGGAGACATTGACACTTGCACAGGAAGTGCTCTAAACAGGAAGATCCGACTGCTTCGACAGCAGTCTTGACAGACTTTCTGCACTTACCGGTTTACTGTAAAAATACCCTTGAACAGTAATGTCGCCAAAGCGTTTGACAATAGCATCCTCCTCTTCACACTCCACCCCTTCTACAACGACAGACAGTTCCAGTGCCTTTGCCATATCAACAATTGACTGAAACAACAGATAGGTACGGCGGCTTTTGTGAATGTTTCGGACAAATAGACGGTCTACTTTGATATAATCGACAGGAAAGTGCAGTAGATAGGTCAAAGAGGTATGTCCTGTACCATAATCGTCGACCGCAAGAGAGAACCCCATAGACTTGATTTTCTCCAAATGTGCCGTAAAACTCTCCAGATGATCAGGAATCGTATCTTCCATAATTTCAAAGGTCAGTTTTTTCCCTGCAAGCGCATAAGCATCCATAAGAAAATCTACCGTATGGAAAAAGCTCTCCTCCATCAATACCTGAAAAGGAAGATTGACAGCCAGAGAAAAGTCTGTTATCCCCTCCAGCTCCAGTCTGGAGAACATCTGTGCCGCCTCTATAAGCGTACGTGTCATCAGAGGTACGATCATACCACTGATCTCCGCAAGCGGGATAAACACATCAGGCATTACATCCCCTATATCGGGATGTCTCCAGCGTACCAATATCTCCGCCCCTGTAAACTTGCACTGCTGATAGTCATACTGAGGCTGATAGACGAAATAGATATCACCACGATCGATGGCATGGGGCATATCCCGCATCAGCCTCAACTCCTCTTTTGAGGAGAATAGTGTCTCAGACGCATCTGAACCAATGCGGTTACGCCCCTCTTTCTTTGCATCTGCCATGGCACGCTCAGCACGTTTGACAAGCATACTGGCAGACTCTCCCGGTACAGATGATGCGACACCAACCGTACCGGTCAGATAAACAAGGTTCTCTCCTACACCCATAGGTTCACGCAACAGGTTGACTATCTCTCCTGCCGCTTTCTCAAGCCTCTCTATGCTCTCAATTGTACTATATACAATAGCAAAGCGGTATGCACCCACCTTTGCAAGCATATCATATGTAAGTGCAGCCTCCAACCTGCTGACAAATGTACGTAACAGTACCTTGTCGGAATTGTGTCCAAACAGATCATTGAAACGTGCCGGATCATCCAGTTCTATATAGAGTATGCCCGCAGAATTCCCATCCGCACTTTCAATTTCATCAAGATATGTTATAAGGGCATTGTATGTAGTCATCCCATCCGCTACATCAGATCTATTGGCTGTCATACTGCTCTCTATGGCAACAATCTCTACCCAATCCTCAGCAGGCGGATCAAGTTTTGTTTAAAGGGCTCTACCATAATCGGTTTTTTCATAAAAAGATCAAAATAGGGACGCTCTTTCTCATATTCGTTCGGATAGATCGTCAGTGCTGCCAGCCGAACAGACTCATCTTTCTGCCGTGCATACTTGGCGATCTCGACACCTGAACCGTCAGGAAGGTTCATATCGATGATCATTGCATCATAGGCTTCATTGGCGTCTATCATTTTCATTGCTTCACTGACAGAATGTGCTTCTTCTATCGTAACCTGCTCTTTGAACCCCACCATCACATTTTTAATCAGTTTGGTCTCAAACTCTATATTGAATCTGACATCATCTACGATCAATACTCTTTTTCCCATGGCAATAGCTCCCTGTATGTTGGTGTATTATGGATTTTAGAGATTGTATCTGTTTCGTCCCCTCTCTGTCTGTAGGACAATTCTTACATATCGGATATAGGCAAAGAGAGCCTGAAACATGCTCCTGCATCCCCGTTCGTCACACCTATCGTACCATGCATATGTTCGGTGATAATGATACGGCTCATATAAAGCCCGAGCCCTGTCCCGTTCTTGTTCTCTTTCGTAGAGAAGTAGGGATCAAAAATTTTATCTATGAGCGATTCCGGAATCCCTCCTGCATTATCTTCAATGGTAATGACGACTTTCCCCTGTGCCTCTTTGATACCAATATGAATCTTCGGATCTTCCACACGCCGCTCCAGCAATGCATCTTTGGCGTTGTTTAAAATATTCAGCACTGCCTGTGAAAACTCATTGGGATAACCATACACCACACATCCGGTATCTATGCTCGTTATGACTTCAATTCCATAACGTTGTATCATCGGCTCAATGATATGCATGACATCCATAAGTGCATCGTACACATCAAAGTCTGTTTTGGTTTTGTCCGGTTTGAAAAAGTTTCTGAAATCGTCAATGGTCTCTGACATATGGGTGATCATCTGTTGTGAACGTTTTTGAAAGTCCGATACCGCTGCACCATCAAGCGTACCGGCCTCATATTTTTTGACTGCAACATGGATCAGCAGAGAGAGACTGTGCAAGGGCTGTCTCCATTGGTGTGCGATCATTGCGATCATCTCTCCCATCTGCACAAAACGGCTCTGCTGAAACAGCATCATCTGTTGCTGCCGGTTACGCTCCACTTCCATTTTTACCCGCTCTTGCAGCATATGTTCCTGCTGTTTTCGTTCTTCAAAGATAACACCTGCAATGAGTACCATAAAAACATGTGCCAAAATATAGAAGTTCACATTGATAATATTGTCCCACATAGACTCTCTTGAAAAAGCACCTGTACCAAGGAATATAGAATATGATGAGAAGATCGCTACCAATATCACCAAAAACGTACCGTACACCATACCTTTATGTGCAAGTATATAGGTCACAACCGGGATCGTAAATATCAGCAACAGTGAAAGATTTTCCACCCGAAAGACCATCTCCACGAAATAAAGAAAAATTGCAAAAGCGGTACCATACAACAAAAATTCTGCCATACGTATACGTTTATGGTTCAATAGCAGTAACAGCACAAACGGTGCAAAGAGCAACTGCCCCATCACATTGCCAAACCACCATGAGAGTGTTGACTTAAGATAACTGCCACTATCTATCACTCCATGTATCAAAAGTGCCATGTTGCCAAACAGTGCACTGAAAGGCTGGAGTATACAAACAATCAAAATGACAAGCCCGACCACATCCCTCATGTGTGACAGTTTTCTGTCGAGGCGATACCGTTCAAAAAGATATACCCCTAACACTGCCTCTAAGGCATTGACCGCCGATATTTCAACAGAGGGCAATATCTCCATACCTGCATCCAGTGCGACAAGAAGTTGTCCAAGAAAGATCCCCGGCCACACCCTTTTTCCAAAAAAAAGTGCTGTACCCAGAGCGATTCCCTCTGAAGCAAAAATGACTATGCTGACAATGTTATGTTCAACAGTAAGCGGCAATCTCGCTTTTGCTGCGACAAAATAGAGTGTTGCAATACCTGCTACAAGTATCCAGTAGTAAACAGAATGTCTGTTTGCCATTTGCATTTTATCAATAATATTGTCAGTCATGATACGCAATCCTCTTATAACAATATATCAGTTTCATCTATATATTTACCTTCAATTGGTGAAAAATTGATATACTTAAATCAAAAAAGGAACACACATATGGAACATTTCAAAACCTATGCACTCATGATCGGAATGACTCTGCTTTTCATCTGGTTTGGAGGGATGATCGCAGGACAAAGCGGTATGGTGATCGCTTTTCTGATTGCTGCGGGGATGAACTTTTACGCCTACTACTACAGTGACAAAGCGGTACTGAGCCACTACA
>JALTYW010000145.1 GCA_027046415.1 Sulfurovum sp. | reverse complement strand
GGATAGGGACTGTGCCACAACAACTTACTGTACTTGTCGTTGACGATGACAGAATTACTACTGCAATTCTAAATCGAATGCTTGATAAGTATGCAGACCATGTCATCATTGCCTCCAACGGAGAAGAGGGACTTTCACTCTTTAAACAGTACCGTCCCGAAATAGTCCTCTCCGATATCAATATGCCTCGCATGGGCGGACTTGAAATGGTAGAGCAGATAAGAAAGATAGACGAGCATGTTAAAATCGCTATTTTTACAAACTTTGAAAACAGAGATATCCTGCTTAAAGCCATTCAATATGGTGTCAACCAGTTTTTCTCAAAACCGTTTGAAGCAAAGGTATTTGCGCAGGTCATCCAGCCCCTATGTGATGATGCCATAGAGAAAAAGCGTATACGTGCTGAACTTAAACGCCAACAGAACATACTCCATGCCATTAATCAGATGGCACACAGTTTCCTGCAGCAGAGTGACTGGAAAGCATCACTCTATCAGGAACTTTTTTTGTTAAAAAAGGCATCAGACACCACAGCTGTCTTCATCTTTGAAAACGATGCCTCATGTGAATCTGCCAATCAGCTTATTGCCATTACAGACAAACACAAAATCCGTGGGAAAAAGCGTATACACTACAAAAAACACTATCTGATGCGATGGAAAAAAAAGCTTGAAAAAGGCAAGTTGGTCAATGGGTGTATGCGGGACTATGATCGTTCAAAACAGAAACTGCTTAACGCATATCAAATTGACTCTCTCCTCATCCTACCAATCTTTGTCAACGATACGTGGTGGGGCTTTCTTGGTATCGGGAACAGTAATCGGCAGGAGTTGACTGATACTGATGTTGAAATGCTTAGTACGGTTTCATCCATTATCGGGTCTGCGATCAACAACAAACAGAACCTGCAATCGCTTGAAATGTCTTCAGCAGTCTTTGAACACACAATGGATGGCGTACTGATCACCAATGCAGAAAACAGGATCATTCATGTCAACGACTCTTTTGTCGATATCACCGGATATTCCGCCGACGAGGTTATCGGTAAAGATCCAAAGCTGCTTAGGTCCGGTGTACATGACAAACATTTCTACAACCAGATGTGGCAATGTCTGCATGAAGAGGGACAATGGCAGGGAGAGATTACGAACCGTAAGAAAAATGGAGAAATTTATATCGAATGGCTCAGTGTCAATACTATACGCAATGAACATGGGGGTATTGAGCACTTTATCGGTATTTTCTCCGATGTGACACATCAGCGAAAAGATGCACAACACAATGCCTACCTTGCAACCCATGATCCGCTGACCGGGCTCTCAAACAGGCTGTTACTCAATGACCGGCTTGAACATGCCATCAACCATGCCTACCGTTTCGACAAATGTATCGCTGTAATATTCTGTGATCTTGACAACTTTAAACCTATCAACGATACCTACGGACATTCAACAGGTGACGAAATACTGAAAGCCGTTGCTTTTGCCATCAAAAAACTACTCCGTAAAGAGGACACCATCTGCCGCTTTGGAGGAGATGAGTTTGTGATCCTTATCGAGGAGCTGCGCAGTTTCGACTATCTTGAAAGCATTCTTGAAAAAATACGTGCTATTTCAGAGCAGACATTCCATATTGATGGGCTTAACCTCTCAGTAGGCATGAGTATAGGGGCTTCCGTATATCCCAATGATTCAGATACACCCGAAGGGTTGCTCAAGTGTGCCGATGAAGCGATGTACCGTGCCAAAAGCGGAGGCAAAAATATGGTTGCATTTTATCAAACCAATCCACAGATATATTGTGCAAACACCTACGTCATTTAAAGGCATTCTCTAAAAGATTCCGGCATATCGCGATATCCTCGTCAATCTGCACCTTCAGTGTTTCAATCGAATCAAACTTTTGGTTCTTTCGTATCATGCTTTCAAACATGATCCAGACAGGTTCATATTCCTTGACCGATATCTCTTCACCAATCACATGCGTCTCAACCGCAAAAGAGCCGTCCGTTGTCACCCGGTGCCCGAGAAAAGAGACACTCTCTCTCCACACACCTCCTACATAGGTGCGTGTTGCATAGACCCCCTCTTTGGGTAGTTGATACTGTATGACTTTGAGGTTGATCGTAGGTACAAGTTTTTCTCTACCAATCCCCTGCCCTCTAATGACACTCCCGTCTATCCGGTATGAGCGCCCAAGAAGACGCTTTCCCATACGTACATTACCCTCTTTCAGATACTGCCTGATCGTACGTGAATGGACGGAAATCCCATCGAGGGTAATCTCACCGACAACTTCGACTTCACCCCCAAAACACTTTCTCAGGTGTCGAACATCCCCAGATTTACCTTTTCCAAATACAAAGTCATACCCCACAACAATCTTTTCAAGCAATGGAAAATCCTGCTGCAATTGCTCAACAAATGCTTCGGGTGAGAGGTGGCGGATCTTGTCAAAATGGTAAAAGAAACAAGGCTTCTGCGTATAGAGTGATCGTTTGTATCCGGGTGTCAAATAGCCACCGTTGCGCTCAATGATCACAACAGCTTCTGCTTTCTCTATCAACGCCTGATGGGCAATATGAATCCCGTCAAACGAACCGATAGCAATGGATTTTATACTATTTTTATATTTCAATCACATCACCCTACATTTTTTTGAAATGGTAAAGATATTCTATATTTCCT
>JALTYW010000144.1 GCA_027046415.1 Sulfurovum sp. | reverse complement strand
AAATCGGGTATGAGATCAAGCGAGAGTTCACAGTAGTCGTACTGTGCCAGATGCTGTGCTGCCTGACGGCTGAGATCGAGTATAGCCAGTCCGCTGATGCCATAATTGGTAAAGAGCAGATCTCCCTCTTTTTGTGCAACTGTATCACCATTGGCAAGCAGGGTGGCATGTCCTTTTATCTTCACTCCGGCACACGTTTTGACCCACTGCTCTTCAGAACAGAGCTGTACAAGAGAAGGGTGGCGTGGCACAAGGGAGTGCCCCATACGGGTGGCAAAGGCATATCCTGCATCACTGCCGCCAAGTTTCGGTGCCGCTACTGAACCGGATGCTATCAGTAGTTTTGTAGAAGTAAATGCACCCTGGGAGGTTTTTACATGGAACACTTCACCGTTTTTTTCTATACGTTCAGCACGACAGTCACAGATGCTCTTGACACCTGCCTGCTGTGCTTCGTAAAGCAGAATATCCACTACCGAGGATGCCTGCATGGACATGGGAAACATCTTTCCCTCTTTGCCTTCGACAAGCGGAAGACCAATGCTGTGAAAAAAATGCTCTACAGCTTTAAATCCATACGTCTCAAGAACAGCTTCGACAAAGTCCGGATTTTGTGAGTGAAACCGGTGGGGTGTGATGTGACGGTTGGTGATGTTGCATTTTCCGTTACCGGAAACAAGAATCTTTTTGCCTGCCTTGCTATTCTGTTCGAGCAGGGTGACATCTATGCCTCTTCTTCCTGTGATAATGGCTGCACACAATCCTGCTGCGCCTCCGCCGATAATAATCATATACCAACCCTTTTAAAAATGTTTTTCCATTATAAACTTGCTTTTTTTGAAATGCACATCGGCATAGGGAAGTGTGTCGAGTACAGGTATAGTAAGATTTGATGTTGTTGTATTGAGCTCTTCTGTAGTTCTGTGAATGGGAACAAGTACACTGTCAAACTCATGGCATCCGGAAAAAACAAAGGAACCGATAAGACAGATAAACAGGATCTTTTTCTGCATACTTCTCCAATATAGATATTTGGGGTGCCCATTTATGAGATTATACCACTTTTGTAGCCCAAATCTGTTATCATCCGAAAAAAAGGAGTAGTGATGAGTGCACTGGTAGAGTTCAGTATGTTCCCGACAGAAAAGACCCAAAGCAAAAGCGCCTTTGTGGCAAGGGTGCTTGATATTGTAGACAAAAGCGGACTGGAATATCAACTGACACCTATGGGGACGATTATTGAAGCAGAAACGGTAGAAGAGGCGCTGGATGTGATTAACGCTGCGTACGAGGAACTGCAAAAAGATTGCGGACGGGTCTACAGCTCTATCAAGATTGATTGGCGTGAAGGTCCTGTCGGCAGACTGAACAAAAAAACTGCCTCAGTCGAAGCGAAACTCGGGCGAAAACTGCATACCTAACATATAATTAGAGCGACCAGTCGCGAGAGCCCTCTGCTGAGGAGAACACAGCGTTAGCGCAGCGATGACGGGCTTTGCTCGGCATGCGTCCTGTCAGATAGAAGTTAAGTTTGGCTATAATACCGTCAAATTGATACAAGGATTTCAGATGCTATGTGCTGAGAGAATGCAGCGTATTGTTCAGGCGATTATTTTAGGGCTGATCATGGGACTGGCAGGCTCAAAGATGTTCGCTGCCGCGTTTGTCGTGACCTTTGCCATGATGGCAATGCTCTTTATTGCCGGTTTGACTGGTTTCTGTCCGGGTTTGATGATCCTGAAAAAAATATTTCCGCCGTGTAAGTGCGAAGAGAAGGATGCATAAATGTCCAATATATCCTATAAAGATGCCGGTGTTGATATCGATGCCGGAAATGAGTTTGTAGAGGCGATCAAAGCCGATGTCAAATCGACCTTCGATGCCAATGTGATAGGCGGTATCGGCTCTTTTGCCGGTGCCTATGCCCTGCCAAGCGGCTACAAAGAGCCGGTGATTCTCTCTGCAACAGACGGGGTAGGAACCAAACTTAAAATTGCCATCGAGAGCGGCAAACTTGACACGGTAGGCATCGACTTAGTAGCGATGTGCGTCAATGACCTTATCTGCAACAACGGTGTGCCGATGTTCTTCCTTGACTACTATGCTACAGGCAAGCTGCTGCCGCAAAATGCCAAAGATGTTGTTGCCGGGATCGCAGAGGGGTGCCGCAGGGCAGAGTGTGCGCTTGTCGGCGGGGAGACAGCAGAAATGCCCGGAATGTACAGTGAAGATGACTTCGATCTTGCCGGTTTTGCTGTAGGGATTGCAGAGCACAGCGAGATGGATACAGTTGCCAATGTCAAACCTGGTCAGGTACTCATTGCTATGCCAAGCTCAGGGGTACACTCCAACGGTTATTCACTGGTGCGAAAACTCTTTTTTGACAAGCTTGGTATGAGCCTTGAGACAGAGTTTGAGGGCAAGCCGCTGCTTGAGACACTGCTGGAGCCTACCCGTATCTACGTCAAAGAGTACAAAGCCAACAAAGCGTACATCAAAGCCTTAGCCCACATCACAGGCGGTGGGATCGTAGAGAACCTGCCAAGAGTCCTTCCTGAAGGCATCAGAGCAGTTGTGAAGAAGGATGATATCAGAGTACTGCCTATCTTTGAGTTTATGAGCCAGTATGTCGATGAGGCAGAGATGTACAGAGCCTTCAATATGGGTGTTGGGATGGTTTGGGTCGTAGAGCCTGAAGA
>JALTYW010000143.1 GCA_027046415.1 Sulfurovum sp. | reverse complement strand
ACATAATATTTTATTAAAAATGGCTTTTTGAACGCTAAATGCTGAACACTGAACGCTGCCAAACAGCCACGCTGTTTGGCTTACTCCGTCATCATCGCATACGGACGTTTAAGCTGTTCGGTCATCTTGTGCAGACTCACCGCTCTACCTTCTCTTACAAACTCCCGCCCATCAAGGAAAACGATCATCGTCGGTACCGAAAAGACTTGAAAGTGTGCCGAGATTTCAGGGTTTTCATGGGCATCAAGATAGATCTGCTTGATCTTGGGAAACTCACTGTCAAAGAGTTCTTTGAATTTCGGTCTGAGCGCATGGCAGACGTTGCAGTTCTCCCCTGAGAAATAGAGAAGTACCCCTATCTCCTCTTGGATGGTTTGTTGTAGTTGTTCTAATGTCATGTTTACTCTTTTCTTTTTGGGTAATTATAACGCAACAAACATAGAACACCGGCTAAGTCTCTCCCTCCCGAAAGTCTCCATCAACCTCTCCTGATCGAGTTTGACATAGCGGTGGACTTTGCGGTAGAGGTGTTTGATGTCATCTTGGTAGGAGAGCGCATAGAAGTCTCTCTCGAGTGCTTCAAGGTCGAGGATGTTTTGCCGGCAGCGGCTGCGCTGTATGCGATTGAGGCGAAGTGATGCCGCTTCTGCGTTGAGTCTGCGCTTTAGGTGATGCAGACGGCTGAAAAAGGAGCGAAGCTCGCTTTCAAGCTCTTTGGTCGTACAGCAGTCGATCGATGTAAGATAGTACATAGCAACTCCTTTTGAGAGAAATCGGCTTTGGATTATTATAGCATAAGACTACGAACTGCAACTCAGTTTTTTATTTTTGTATTTCTCCGGTGTCGCACCTGCCCAACGCTCATACTGCGGATGCTCGGCAAAAGGGTCATGGGCAATGGCAAAAAGATCTTTTATGAGTCCATACTCTCCCTCTTCTGCGGCTGCTATGGCTTCATCGAGCATATAGTTTTTGAGGACATATTTTGGATTTGCCTGCAGCATCGCTTCGTGTCGCTGGGCTGTATCTGCTTCATTTTTCTTCAAACGTGCATCATAATCATCCAGCCACTCATGCAGTGGTTTGTGGTAGAGTCCGAGTGACAAAAGCGCTCTTCGGTCACCGTCATAGCGGCTGAGTGTTCTGAAAAAGAGTGTATAGTCCACCTGCAGACTCTGCATCACACCAAGCAAATGCTCAATCAGCTTGCCATCCTCCTCCGTGACGATCTCAAGCCCCAGTTTTTTACCCATCTCGTAGAGGTAGGCTCTGGTGTAGTAGCTGCCGTAACGTGCAAGCGCCTTCTCCATCACCTCAACCGGAATAACCGGAGCAAGTGCCACCATGAGTGCACGCAGGTTCCACTCACCGATGCTTGGCTGGTTGCCAAAACTGTACCGTCCGTAGGCATCGGTATGGTTGCAGATATTCTCACGGTCATAATCATCAAGAAAGGCGTACGGTCCATAGTCTATGGTCAGCCCCGCTATGGACATATTGTCCGTATTCATCACACCATGCTGAAACCCCACCGCCTGCCACTGCGCCATAAGCCGTGCCGTCTTTTGTACTACTTCGGCAAAAAATCGGATATACCGCCCCTCCATCTCAAGCAGATGTGGATAGCTCTCTTTTATCGCATATTCTACAAGTGCTTTAAGCTCCTCATACCGCTTCTTGTGGGCAAAGTACTCAAAGGTACCAAATCGCACCCAGCTTGGGCTCAAGCGCAGCACTATGGCACCCTTCTCCCATGTTTTCCGATAGACAGAGTGCTCCGAACCGATGATCGCCAATGCCCTTGTGGTTGGGATATTCAATCCATGCATCGCTTCACTCATCAGATACTCCCTTATCGAAGAGCGCAGTACCGCACGTCCGTCACCAGAACGGGAATACTTTGTCACCCCTGCCCCTTTAAGCTGCAGGTGCCACCCCTTTAACGTACCGATATTGATCGCACGTCCGTCACCAAGCTGCGGCACATAGTGTCCAAACTGATGCCCGGCATAGCACATGGCAAAGGGCTCACTCCCCTCAGGGTGCCAACTGCCGTTGACAAACGCAACAAAACGCTCAGTGTAGAGTTCGTCTTTGTCGATATCAAGCTGCTCTGCCAACGGTTCATTGGCATGGATAAGAAAAGGCTTGTTCAGTGGTGAGGGTTCTGTACGGTCATGGCACTCGGCAGGAAGTTCCAGGTAGGGGTTGGTCAGTTTCAAAGCATCCAGTTTCATACCTATGATACTATCAGCCATTTGTTAAATATCGCATTAAACTATTTAGGAGTATAATACGCCCAATATTGACAAAAGGATACAACCGATGGGTAGAGCGTTCGAATACCGTAAAGCAGCAAAAATGAAGCGCTGGGGCACCATGTCCCGTCTCTTCCCCAAACTGGGAAAGATCATTACGATGGCAGCCAAAGAGGGTGGTTCACCCGACCCTGACATGAATGCCAAACTGCGTACAGCGATTCTCAATGCCAAAGCACAGAATATGCCAAAAGACAACATTGAAGCAGCAATCAAGCGTGCCTTCAACAAAGATGCTGCAGATATCAAAGAGATCACCTATGATGTCAAAGCACCCTACGGCGTGCAGATGATCGTCGAGTGTGCGACAGATAACGGTACCCGTACGGTTGCCAATGTCAAAGCGATCCTGCGCAAGCACAATGCCGAGATGCTCACCTCA
>JALTYW010000142.1 GCA_027046415.1 Sulfurovum sp. | reverse complement strand
TGAAGACTTTGATCAGATCGAGATGCCCTACGATATCAAAAAGTCCGGAATTTGCCATCGCTTCGGTCGCCTCAAAATAGGCTTTCCATATCTCATCAATATCCTTCTCTTTCCAACCGTTGAGAAACTCGGGATTGTCAAAGCCCCATTTGTCGATGAAATGCACCGATCCGATGAGGTAATCGACATCGGCTTTGAGTACACGCTCATCCATGTGTCCCGGCAGCCAGTCGACCTCGTAACCCAGCAATATCTCTATCTGGTCGGCATATCGCTCTTTTGCATCAAGCACATCAGTGTGGTATGCCTCCATCTCTTCAAACGACAAACGGTACTTTTCGTCGAAATCCATAGGCGCATGCTCCGAAAAACCGTAGATATCGATCCCCAGATCTATCGCCCGCTCAAGATAGGCATCGATCGTCCCTTCTGCATGGTTGCATCTTGTGGTATGGTTGTGCAGGTCTATTCTCATGATAAGCGCACAGCTCCTCGTTTTTCTCTAAGTGTAGCATATTTGACATTTTTTTGACATTTTTCACCTATACTTGGTGGAAAGTTTATATGATGTCCCTGTACCTAATGGGGGGAGAAGCAATGAAAAAGAGGAGCATTCGTGAAGGATAAATTGATTAATGAACATGATGATGTAATATGCCGTGCCAATCTTCAGGCATTCAAACAGAAGACGCAGCAGCTTCGCTATTTGATTTCTGATGAGGATGAACTGGAGAGGGCATTTATAGAGCTGTGTGTTGATATGCTTTCTGATCATGGTAAAAGTATTGAGTTGATACATCAGATTTCACAAATTAGTAGGATCCTGGCAGAATCTTTAGGGTTGGGTAAAAGCTACTGTGATACCTTTGAACAGGCAGCTCGTATTTATGATATAGGCAATCTACTTGTGTGTAGTGATATCTACTTGAAAGATGATACACTTAGCTTTGAAGAGTTTAATATTGTAAAGAATCACACACTGTGGGGGTATAATCTGCTGATTTCTCAGCATTTTCTTACGACTGATATTGCTGCTGTGATCTCATCTGAACATCATGAATGGTTCAATGGGGGAGGGTATCCCAGAGGGATAGAAGGAGAGAAGATCGATATCTCAGCACGTATTGTCTCAGTCGCTGACAGTGTAGGATCACTTTTTTCTGAACGTCCAGGAAGATCGCCCTGGAGTTATGAGCGTATTCTAGATCATATTGAGAAGCGCAGTGGTATCGAGTTTGATCCAAAAGTAGCTGAAGTTTTTAAGATCAATCAAGAAAGTATCTATCAAGTTTTGTGTTCGGATCTTTCTGATACTGATGAGAAGTGGTACGCATAGCGAGTAGAGCTAAAATCTCTTTCTTACGACAAATTGGATAAAATAGAGTTCTTAATTTTAAGCACAGACAGGAACTATATGACCAAAGAGAAGAGAGTAGAACTTTTAGCCCCCGCAGGCAACCTTGAGAAGATGAAGATCGCCCTAAATTACGGGGCGGATGCCGTCTATGGCGGTACGAGTACCTTCTCGCTGCGTATCCGTTCGGGCAAGGAGTTCGATATGGACTCTTTCAAAGAGGGGATTGACTATGCCCATGCGCGTGGTAAAAAAGTCTATGCTACCGTAAACTCTTTTCCTTTTAACTCGCAGATCAAACTCTATGAAAACCACATCGCCAAGATCGCTGAACTTAACCCTGATGCACTCATCGTCTCCTCTCCGGGGGTGGTGAAGGTCGCCCACCGTATCGCACCAGATATTCCTGTACATCTCTCTACGCAGGCAAATGTGATGAACGCGATGGATGCGGAGGTCTACTATGACCTTGGTGTCAAACGTATCATTGTAGCTCGCGAGATCAGCCTCAAAGACTGTGAAGCGATCAAAACTCACCTGCCGGACCTTGAACTGGAGGTCTTTGTGCACGGTTCGATGTGTTTTGCCTACTCGGGGCGCTGCCTCATCTCGGCACTGCAAACTGGACGTGTACCCAACCGCGGCAGCTGCGCCAATGACTGTCGATTCCCTTACGAAGTCTATGCACACAATCCTGAAACGGGGACAACTTTCCGTCTCGATGAGGAGCCCGATGTAGGTACCTACATCATGAATGCCAAAGATATGAATATGGCATCGCACATTGATGAGATTTTGGCAAGCGGGGTGATCGACTCACTGAAAATTGAAGGGCGTACCAAATCGCCTTACTACGCAGGGGTCGTGACCAAAGCCTACCGCCATGCTATCGATGACTTTTATGCGAATGATTTTGAGCCCTCACGTTACCAGAGAGAACTCAATACCACTCAAAACCGCGGTTTTACCGATGCGTATCTTATCTCCCGTCCTTTTGAACGCAACGATACGGAGTCGCATGGTTTCTCGATTCAGTACGGTACCCATCAGGTTGCAGGGCTTGTCAGCGAAGATGGACTCAGCTGGAAATGTAAGGATAAAACCTGTGTAGGTGATAGTGTGGAGATCGTACTGCCGGTAGGCGCTACAGTCGAACTGGTTGACAATGAGATCGGCAAGATAGATGAAGTGGGCGGACAGTACTGGTTGACATTCAAAAAGATTGAAACAGTCGATGACAAAGAGCGCGAGTGTGTCCACAGCGGCTACCTTGAGCCAATTAAACTGCCGACCAAACTGCCGGGCTACACCATCTTGCGCCGCAAGATCGATGAGGCCTTGGAGAAAAAAGGACTGACCGAAGATTCCACA
>JALTYW010000141.1 GCA_027046415.1 Sulfurovum sp. | reverse complement strand
GCAAAAAAGCGTCCCACCCTCATGCCGGTCCTCAAGCAAAAATGCTTCCACATCATGCAGATTGAACCCGCTGGCAAGGAACATCTCTCTGCCGTGCTGCATCAAAAAGTCAGCCGCCTGTAACTTTGTCACAATGCCGCCGGTTGCAAATTCGTTGTTGGGTGTATGCTCTGCACAAAGTTCGGCATCACTGATGTGTGTCACCACTTTTCTCGGTTTTGCATCGGTATGGCAGTTGGGGTCTTTGTCGTAGAAGGCATCGATATCAGAGAGGATCACCAAAAGCGATGCATCAAAATAGTGTGTCACATGTGCCGAGAGTCTGTCATTGTCACCAAAAACAAGCTCATCGATACTCACCGTATCGTTTTCATTGATGATCGGAATAACATGGTTTGCAAGCAGGGTATCAACCGCCTCTTTGGCATGTGCCGTCGCCCTTCTGGAGTCGAACACATCTGCACTAAGCAGTATCTGCGAGCAGAGCAGCCCGTAACGGGCAAACTTCTCCTGATACATCTTCAGCAGTAAAGGCTGACCGATCGCCGCAAGTGCCTGACGGTTGGCAACTGAACTTCTGTCGAGTTTCAACTGGCTGTACCCTGCTGCCACGGCACCGGAACTGACAAGGATCACATCATGTTCAGCCTCTTTGAGCTTTGCAATCAAAGAGACCAGTGCCAACATACGCTCCTTGGCAACAGTGCCGTTCTCTGTCAGAACATGGGAGCCTACTTTTATGACCAGTCGCATCTACACCTCCTCGCTTGCCGCTTTCTCCTCTGCCTGGACAGTTTTGACAAAATCACCCAGTGCATAGCGCAGCGCTTCTGTGTTGAGATGTGCGACTGAAGAGATCGGCAGGACAAAGAGCGGTTCTTGTTGAGGCAGTTCCACACCAAAGTCTGTTTTGAATCCGTAGCTGCTGTACTGCGTGTCAGCCTTGTATTTTCCAAGCGTATCGTTTTTCTCCAGACCGATATCTGAGAGGAACTGTTCTGTCAGCCTATTCACCTCATCTGCAGAGAGTGAATCGATCTTGGTAATAGCAATGGCATGTCTGCGTGTGGCCAATGTCTCTGAATAACGCTGCAGTTCAACAAGCAGTGTTTCATACTGATACTTCATCTCTCTGTAATTAGCAGCATCAATCAGCAAAAGCAGTGTTTTAGTACGCTCAATATGCCGCAAAAATTCCAGCCCAAGCCCCCGTCCGTCACTTGCACCTTCAATGATTCCGGGAATATCTGCCATCATAAAGGAGTCATAGTCACCAAGATGCACCACACCGAGCTTTGGTGTCAATGTTGTAAACTCATAGTTGGCAACCTGCGGTCGTGCATTGGAGAGTGTAGATATCAATGTCGATTTTCCGACATTGGGGTACCCTACCAGTCCTACATCAGCAATGAGTTTCATCTCAAGTCTGACACGTTTGGTAATGCCGGGAAGCCCTGGCTGTGCATAGGTTGGACGCTGGTTGGTCGAGCTCTTGAAGTGCATATTGCCAAGCCCGCCTTTGCCCCCTTCGAGAAACTTCACCACCTCTCCCTCATTCACCAAATCGAGCAGTTCCTCTCCTGTTTCAAGATCGATCACTGTCGTTCCGGGAGGTACGGTAATGGTCACATCTTCACCCTTGCGTCCATAACGTTTTCGTCCCTCACCCGGACGTCCGTTCTCCGCTTTGATATGATTTCTCCCGCGAAGTGCGGAGAGTGTATCGGTATTGTTGTCTACTTTAAAAAAGACCGAACCTCCTCTACCGCCGTCACCACCGTCAGGACCGCCATTGACTACAAATTTCTCTGTCCAGAATGAGATCGCACCTGCGCCCCCTTTACCTGAACTGATCGTCAATTCTACACTGTCTACAAACATCTTTTGCCTTTTGTTATACGAAAAGATTCGTCTTTCATACGAACCTGTTTATGAATGATGCAATTATACCCAAATCTCTTCGGATTTTTATCTAAAGTCTTCAATCATCAGAGTTGTGGTATGTGCATGTATCTGTCATGAAAAAACCATCCAAACATTACGCTGCATCAAAAAAGCGTTTTTGGAAGAATAATAAATTTTTTGGAAGAATAAAGAAAAGTCGGTATACCTGAAACGGTATACCTAAAAGTGTATGATAGTGTTATGCAGGAATAACAGAAACTCTTTTTTGGCTTCTGCTGTGGTTCTCAAACTTCACGACACCTTCAACAAGTGCAAAGATAGTATGGTCTTTCCCCATACCTACACCGTTTCCGGGCTTCACTTTTGTACCTCTTTGTCTGATAATGATGTTACCAGGAATCACTTTCTCTCCGCCGAATTTCTTAACACCGAGGCGGCGTCCGATGGAATCACGGTTGTTCTGGGTAGACCCTTGACCTTTCTTGTGTGCCATTTTATCTCCTTAGCTTATGCGATTTTTGTAATTCTAACTCTTGTGTAGTCTCTTCTGAAACCTCTTTTGAGCTTTGAATCTTTTCTTCTTCTTTTTTTGTAGATGATCACTTTTTTGTCTCTGCCTTCGTTAATCACCTCACCTTTGACAACAGCACCCTCTACGAATGGTGTTCCTACTGTCAATTCTCCGTTGTCTACAGCAAGAACCTCTTTGAACTCTACTGCTGCTTTTGGCTCAAGACCCATGTTGTCAAAACAGATGATATCACCCTCTTGCACTTTGAATTGCTGGCCACTTGCTTTAATGATTGCGTACATTGCAAACC
>JALTYW010000140.1 GCA_027046415.1 Sulfurovum sp. | reverse complement strand
ATATGTTCAGTAGTTACCGTGCTTGTGCGCAGAGGGTTTTCAAAAAGTTTGAAGGCGTACTTCGAAATACGTCGAAAACATTTTGAAAAGCCTATGCGTGCAATGACGGTCACTAATGAAGCCCGGATGGCCGTTCTGTATAACAGTCGGCCCTAAAAAGCCAACGGTGCAGGAGAGAGGGGTGCTTTAGGGGGCAGATCCTTGCACAGAACTGTGCTCAAACGGAAGTGCCCGCACACCGCACCCGCTACATGTCCCGCAAATACTAAATGTTGGACCCCATATTACAGTGGTCGAACCATCCAGGTTAAAATGATTATAACCTATTTGGTGTTAGAAGAGAGTAAAATCTCCTGTGCTTTTTCAATACAGGCATCAATCAGCGGCTTTTTTGCCACAGCACAGCGTGCATTTTCCGGTAGATGAGCTTTGGTCGCTTCACCAATAACGACCGCTATATAGGAGTCCAGCCACGCAAACTGCTTTAAAAAGCAGTGAATGGTTGAAGGAGATGTGAAGATAATAATGCTCTCTTCTGGGGGCTGTTTCTCTTTTGGATACTCCATACAGTGTGTCTCATAAATAATCTGTTCGTGCAGTATGATATCTTTTTGTGCCAAAAATGCTTTGGCATCAAAAGAGACCTCTTTGGGACGCAGATAGAGAATATGCCGTGTACTGAAGAATGACTCTATATCTTCAGCAAGTACCTTCCCGTAAAAGTGCTTCGGATAGTAGACCACCTCACCGCCGAGTGTTTCGATCTGTTTTTTTGTCGCACCGCCAATGGCTATACAGGGGTAGTGTTTCCATACAGGGTCGATTTCATCAGCGGTTTTAACTGCTTGCTTCGAGGTAAACATCAGGGTATCACATCCTGAAAAGTCTATCTTCTTAGCAACTGTCTCAAAACGTATCATAGGTAGGGACTCTGTCCTTTCACGTCTGATTGGCGAAAGTAGATAGATCGATCTCACCACTACTCCTCAACCCTTTTGGGAAGCTCCACAAGCGGTTTTCCATGAAGCATCGCCTCATTCATATCCGAGTCATCATACGGATCGAAATGGGGCGTGATCACCCATCGTTTTTGAGGATCGAGTTTCATGATCTTCTCCTCGATCTCATCAGCAATGCGATGTGCTTCAAGCAGCAGCATATTGGGACGCAATACCATGTGAAACTCCACAAAGTTCGTACTGCCGTCTGTACGGGTCTTCAGCCAATGGTAGGAATTGACCTCAGGATGGGAGACAATGATCTTGTCTATCTGATCGATCAGTGCTTTGTCAAGTGCTTTGTCCAACAATATCTCGACCCCCTCGACAATGATCTCATATGCCGAGTAGATAATGTATGCACCGATTCCCAATCCGAACAGTGCATCGATCGCATTGATCCCGGTAAACGATACCAAAACCAAAGAGATTAAGACAGCACCATTGCTCCAAAGGTCAGTCTGGTAATGCAGTGCATCTGCTTTGATGACAACGTTACCGGTTTCTTCTGCGATCTTTAAGAGATAACGCACTAAAAAGAAGGTTGCTACAATCGAAAAAAGCATAGCAAAAATCGACGGCGTCAAAAGCGTGGTCTCCTTGCCGTTTACCAGCTTTTTAAGCCCTTCATACATAATGAAAAGACCTGATGTGGTAATCACCGTCCCTTCGATCACCGCTGCGATCGCCTGAATCTTCCCTTTACCGTAATGATAGTGTTCATCAGGCTCCTCTTCAGATTTTTTGATCGCAAAAAAGTTGAACATCGATACAGCTGTATCAAGCAGGGAGTCGATCGCCGATGCCAAAACAGCAACCGAACCGCTGGCGATCCCGATCACCAGTTTGACCAGTACCAGCAATACTGCAACTGAAGTAGAGACAACCGTTGCTTTTTTCTGGGGAGACATCAAAGAAGTGCTCAAAGTAGTCCTTTTAGAGTGGAGATTGTTTGTGTGATTCTATCATAAATTTACAGAAGAGAAAACAGTATCGGGCTGAGGCATCCTGCCCAGCCTGATGTGAAGCATCTTTTTAGAGGGCTTTTGCTGCCAGTTTGGCGATGCGGTGTGCAAATGCGGTTTTGTCCTTTGGCTCGATACCCTCGGAGAGTTTGGCAGTGTCAAGCAACACATGCGCCATATCGTCAAAGAGTGTGTCATCTTCCACTTTTTCAAGCTTTTTAACCATCTCATGATCGGGGTTGATCTCAAGAATAAGCGGAATCTCCGGCATCTCCTGTCCCATCTGCGCAAACATCGCAGCCATCCCTGCCATCGGGTCGGAGCTGTCTTTGAGTACACACGATGGGCTGTCGGTCAGACGGGTTGATATCTTCACCTCTTTGACCTCATCGCCAAGTTTCTCTTTGAGCTTCTCTACAAGCGGTTTGAACTCCTCTTCGATCTCCTTCTTCTCCTCTTCGGTTTTCGAGTCAGGCGCATCGATGGTTGTAATGTCTTTGAGTGTCCACTCTTTGTAGCTGCCGATCATCGGTGTGACGATGCTGTCTACTTCATAATCATCCATGATGAGTACTTCGATATTGGCTTTCTTGTACGCTTCAAGCAGTGGAGAGTTTCTCAATACCTTCTCATCTTCACCGATGATGTAGTAGATCTCTTTCTTTTCACTGTCGGCTCTGGAGATGTAGTCATCGAATGATACCATTCCCTCTTCGCTTGAACTCTTGTAACGTACGATCTCAAGCAGGGTCTCTTTGTTGGTAAAGTCGGTA
>JALTYW010000139.1 GCA_027046415.1 Sulfurovum sp. | reverse complement strand
TTCGATATTCATGCCAATTATGAGAACGGTCCTTTCAGAGCCTACGGACTCTATACGCAGACAAAATTGAGCGGTGCAGAGAAGATCGGTAATGGCGCAGCCGAAGAGGCAAGCGGCTATTATGTTAACCTATCTTACGACATCGACTCTCTCACAGGACTTGGCTACAAGATGCCGATATTTGTGCAGTATGAAGACTTCAACCCAGTCAGTTCCACGGTTGATGGGTTGAATGAAGATAGATATAAGACAAAAACGACTACAATCGGTGCAAACTTCTTCCCTGCCGATCAGGTAGTGTTGAAGACTGATTATGCACGCAAAGAGGTAAGTGGGAGAGACGATGAAAATATCTTCTCTCTGGGGCTTGGATTTGTCTTTTAAGCGGAGGTGTTGATGAAAAGGATAGTACTCGCGGCGCTGCTGTTTGGTTTGGGTGCCCAGATGCTTGATGCGAAGGTCAATACAAAGGTGGAGCAGGCCGTCAAAGGCAGCTTTGCCAAGGTGGATACCATAGAGCCAAAGCGGCTTATCTTGACCAAAGCGCAGTTTGAAAAAGTACAGAAGGCTGCCAAAGCGAAGCTTGGGACGAAGGTCTACCGCTATTATCTCTTCAAGCGTGGCGGCAGTATTGTAGGCTATGGTGTACTCATTGCCAGAAAAGTTCGAACCAAGAAAGCAACAGTACTGTATGCCTTTGCCCCTAACGGCACGCTAAAGTTCGCCGAGATCATGGCATTTGGCGAACCACCCGAGTATATTCCCAACGACACCTGGATGGGACAGTTTAGGCAGAAGCCAAAAACTGCACTGCTGAAGATGGGAAGCGATGTTCCTACGATAAGCGGTGCAACACTTTCGGCACGCAGCATTACCGACGGTGCCCGTGTGGCACGTGCTATTTTTCAGCAGGCTATCAAGCACTAAGTTATGAAATTTCTTGTCTCCAAAGATATCACACCAACTCCCCTGCTGCGGCAGCTGATGATTGCTGTTACGGCAGCACTATTGCTTTATCTGCTGCTTGATGTCGTGTTGCATGGCTACCTGATAGGCTTTAGCCCGCAGGCGGCTGCACAGACGCTTTACGGAAATGAAGAGGCGTTTGTCGAGCCGATACTCTTTGAGAGTCTGCTGCTGCAGGTGCACATCGACCTTTTCATGGCACTCGTTTCGCTGCTCATATTGGTTGCGATCTATCTGCGTATGACGCAAAAAGAGAAGGTACGCACAGGCGTGCTTCACAGTCTCTTTCTGGCAGCACTGGGTGCACCACTGCTGCTGGTTGCTGCCTACTTTGGCGGCAGCTTCTGGCTCTATGGCTGGGTGGGTGCCTTTTTTGTCTGGCATCTGTTGGCTCTCTTTGTGGGGACAGTTGCACTCAAAAGGCTGTTTGCGTTATGAAACGCTATCCGCGCTACCGTATTCCGATAGGGTATATGCTGCTGTTTGCCTTTTTTATTGTTGCAAGCGGTATTTGGCTCTTTTTGCTGCCACAGGGGCTGTCTGAAACAGGGAGTCTGACTGCAACACTGCAGCAACTTGGTCAAAAACCGGTTCTAAAAAGCTGGCAGCAGTTTGTCGAGATTGCCACACCGCACCTCTTTGCGATGGGAGCACTCATTTTTATTGTCGCACACTTTCTGCTCTTTAGCACCAGAGTCCCACGCTACTTTTCAATGCGTCTGACATTGTGGCTCTACATAGCCGCGTTAGCGGACATCTTTGCCTACGCGCTCATCATTGCCGGCATTGTGACAAGCGGATGGATAAAACTGGCAGCACTTGCCATATTCGCACTGCTTTTCCTGATACTGCTTGGCGCCGTCGCGATTTCCCTCTCCCAATAACCAATAACCAATAACAATAACCAATACACCAATGGCAACTACCGCTTCAGCGATCCCATTCCATACGCACCAGCTTCTCCCAGTTCCCGTCAATAATCTTTCCGTCCGGTTCGACAAGGATATAGCCAATCTCCGAGTGCTCCTTCAAAAAGGCAAGTGCTTTTGCTTTTTGCATGACCGAAACAGCGGTTGCATACGCATCGATGGTTGCATTGTCTGCATCGGTAAAGAGGGTTACAGAGACAAACGCATTGCCCTGTGTCGCACGTTTGGGGTCGATGAGGTGATGTTCACTTTTTTTTGTCGCATAGCGTCGGTAGGTGCCGGAGGTGGAGACGGAGAGGTTGGCTATCTTGCTTTTTGCTTTGGCAAAAACAGTTTCCTCAAAAGGGGACTGTATGCCTATGGTACACTCACCGATGCAGCGGATGTCACCACTGAGTGCAACGATACCTTGGGTAATATGATGCTCACGTAAAAAGGCAGCAGCTTTGTCGACAGCATAGCCTTTTCCCATACCACCAAGATCAATAACAATACCTTTGTCACTTCGTATGGAAGTCCCCTCAATGTGGATGCCATCAATGTTGCGTTTTGCATTTTGCAGTGCTTTTTTGTCTGGTGAGGCGGGGTGTATTTCTCCGAAATGGTAGAGTGATTTGGTAATGGAGCCTATGGTCACATCGAAGTAACCGTCTGTCTTCCTGTAGTAGTCAACAGCCATAGTGAGCGTATGGGCAAGTGTTGGATCATCGATAGGCCCATGTGTATGGTTAAGTTGATAGAGTGATGCATTTTTATCGAAGGTGGAGAGCGCATGCTCGATGGCTGCAATGCGTTCAAAGGTTTTAGAGGCAAGTTGGTTGTGTTTGGCAGGCAGGGTGAGTG
>JALTYW010000138.1 GCA_027046415.1 Sulfurovum sp. | reverse complement strand
ACCTTTAAAGAATGCAACACACTCATCCATCATCGCTTCAAGCATCTTCTCATCTTTTCCTTCAAGCAGCAGGCGCACTTTATTCTCTGTACCCGAATACCTAAAAAGATGCCGCATGCCTGATGCTTCCACCTTCTCTTTCAGTGCGTCCAATCCCTCAATCTCTTCAAAAGGACGCTTCTCATCTACCAGAAGATTGACAAGCATCTGAGGGTACGACTCATACGGGTTAAATGCCTCACTCGCCTTTTTCCCACTACTGACAAGATAGGCAAGTGCCTGCAGTGCACTTGAAATACCATCTCCCGTCTTCGCATAGTCACTGAAGATAATATGCCCGCTCTGTTCACCTCCGAAATTGATCCCCTTCTCCTGCATCATCTTGACAACATTCTTATCACCAACATCAGAGCGGTAGAGTTTCAGACCGTGTGATGCAAGGTACAGGTCAAGCCCTTGGTTGCTCATCACGGTTGCAACCATGCCATCTCCCTTAAGCTCCCCCTGCTCTTTGAGGTGTACTGCCAGCACCCCCATCAGCTTGTCCCCGTCGATCACTTCACCTTTCTCATCGACCATCACCAGCCTGTCTGCATCACCATCAAGTGCAATCCCGATATCGGCACGTTTGTCCAGTACCACTTTGGCAAGATTCTCCGGGTGCATCGCACCGCACCCCTCATTGATGTTGAAACCGTCCGGCGTATTGCCTATCACCACTACCTCGGCGCCAAGCTCCTGAAGGATCGTCGGTCCTACAATATAACCTGCCCCATTGGCACAATCTATCACAATACGCATCCCTGACAATGTCAGCCTTTTTGGAAATGAATTTTTGATATGCACAATATAGCGTCCAATCACATCATCAATACGCTTAGACTTCCCTATCTGCTTTCCGGTCGCCTGCGCCTCATCAATCGCTTTTTCATTTTGAAAAATCTTCTCGATCTGCTCCTCCTCTTCTCGGTTGAGCTTATTCCCCTCCGCATCGAAGAACTTGATACCGTTGTCATAGTAAGGATTGTGGCTTGCAGAGATCATGATCCCCGCATCACAGCGCATATTTTCTGTAAGAAATGCAATCGCGGGTGTAGGCATAGGACCTATCTGGATCACATCGAACCCCACAGCTGTCAAACCCGATACCAGTGCATTTTCGATCATGTAACCGCTTCGGCGGGTATCTTTTCCTACCAGTATCTTATTCGTCTTTGCAAACTGTTTGAAGTAAATACCAGTCGCCATAGCCAGTCGCATCGTACTGATGGCACTGACCTTCTTCCCCGCTTTTCCCCGTACACCATCCGTTCCAAATAAAGTCACAATATCTTCCTCACTGCAATAAGTTAATAGGTAATTTTAGCGAAATTTCATTAACATCCACAGGCAAAAATAGCAAGATATAAGGCTGAAATGCCCTGACGACCAATAGTTTTAATTATTTTTTAATCTTATTTTGGATATTATTCGCGAACTATTTTCACTCTATACCATATCGAGTGGCAACAACAACTCCAAAAAGGAATCCTATGGCACACCATAAGTCAGCGAAAAAGCGTATTTTGCAAACTGCAAAAAGAACGGAAAGAAACAGATACTACAGAACACGTTTTAAAAACATTGTCAAAGCAGTACATGAAGCGGTAGAGGCTGGAGACAAGGCTGCTGCTGCAGAGGCTTTCAAGGTTGCGAACAAAAAGATCCACGCACTTGTAAGCAAAGGCTTTATCAAGAAGCAGACTGCTGCAAGAAAAGTCAGCCGCCTGCACAAAATGGTCAACAAACTCGAAGCTGCATAAGCAGTTTCGACCTCCCCTAAACAATCCCTTACTATAAAATTCAACATAAAGAACGCCTATGTTCAAAGAGAAACTTCAACCCTTTATCGACCGGTACAATGAGATCAGCGAACTTTTAAGTTCTCCGGATATTGCCAGTGATATCAACCGCATGACCGAACTGAGTAAAGAACAGTCAGGGCTTACCGAACTTGTAGAAAAGGCAAAAATCTACCTTGAAACCGCAGAGGCCATCGAAGAGAACAAAGAACTGCTTGGCGATCCTGAGCTTGGCTATCTGGCAAAAGAGGAACTCTCCGAACTCGAACCCCTGCTGCCTAAGCTCGAAGAGGAGATCAAGGTATTGATGATCCCCAAAGACAAGAACGATGACAAAAACATCTATCTTGAACTGCGTGCCGGTGCGGGAGGTGACGAGAGTGCCCTTTTTGTTGCCGATGTTTTCAGAATGTACTCACGCTACGCCGAACAGATGGGATGGAAAGTAGAGATTGTCAGTTCAAGCGACGGTACAGCCGGAGGCTACAAAGAGCTTATTGCACAGATCAAGGGTGAGGGGGTCTACTCCAAGCTCAAATATGAAGCCGGTACCCACCGTGTACAGCGTGTACCGGACACAGAAACACAGGGGCGTGTACATACCTCTGCCATTACTGTAGCAGTTATTCCCGAGGTTGACGATGTTGAAGTTGACATTAAACCAAACGAGATCAAGATGGATGTCTACCGCTCCAGCGGATGTGGCGGACAGTCCGTCAACACCACTGACTCTGCGGTACGTTTGACACATATCCCAACAGGTATTGTCGTTGCGATTCAGGATGAAAAGTCACAGCACAAAAACCGTGACAAAGCAATGAAAGTACTCAAAGCACGAGTCTATGAAGCTGAGCTTCAAAAACAGCTCGATGAGACTGCCGGACAGCGTAAACTTCAGGTTGGTTCCGGTG
>JALTYW010000137.1 GCA_027046415.1 Sulfurovum sp. | reverse complement strand
AAACGAAATCAGACTTCCACCTACACCGGCTGTCATGGTGACCAGCATCCACTGCTCTTTGGCAAACTCTCCCATATTCGGATCGGCCTTGAGTACCGCAGACATTACCGGTACGTTATCTACAACTGCGGAGAGGAAACCTACCCCAATGTTCACAGCAGTCGGTCCAAACTGGTCATAGAGTTTGGTAAAGTACTCCAGATACCCAAGGAAGTGCAGTCCCCCGACAGCTGCAAGAATACCAAAGAAGAAGAGAAGCGTATCATTCTCAATCTTTGCAATCCATGAAAAGGCATTGAGCTTGGTCGGACCGGAGTTTTGGTTAATGTAGTAGACATAGATCTTCAAAAGTGCAAGACCGAACATCATACCCCACATAGCGGGTAGATGAAGTACCTGATGTGAAAGAACCGCCATCATAATTGTCAAAGCAAAAAGTCCGATAATCTGCTTGCCTCCCTCCTGAATCGTCGCTTTTTCTTCAGAAGCATTGAACGGTGGCTCACCATCCGGTACAAAACGGCTCAGCAAAAATGCCGTTACAAACCAGCCAAGAATCGAAGCCGGGAAAAGGAAAAGGAACTCATCAAATGCACCTTTGCCATCAACCCATACCATCAGAGTCGTAATATCACCAAACGGCGACCATGCACCGCCGGCATTGGCAGCGACAACGATATTGATCGCCCCTGGTACAAGAAAGTTTTTGTTCTCGCGGTCAATGGTAATGAGTACCGTGGAGAGGATCAGTGCCGTAGTCAGGTTATCAGCAACAGGCGAAATAAAGAATGCCAATAGACCTGTGACCCAGAAAAGCTTCTTGTAGGTATAGCCTTTTGAAACAAGGTTGTAACGCAAAGCAGAGAATACACCCCTGTCGATCATCGCCTCGATATAGGTCATTGCCACAAGCAGGAAGAAGAAGATGCCGGCTATCTCATAGATAAGCTCCTCAACCTCTTTTTCCAAACGATGTCCATCCAGACCGTTCATCGCAAAATAGACACCAATGAGCATAAAGATACCAGTACCCGCCAGCAGTGCAGGTTTTGCTTTGTTGATGTGGTATTTGTCTTCCGCAGCAATAAAATAGTAGCCGAGTACAAAAATAATGAGTGAGGCTATCCCCACCCATGTGCCTGTCAAATCCAAATGTGCAGCTGCCTGTTGTGCCGCTGTTTCCATAGTGTCTCCTGCATGTTGAAAAATTCTATACAAGTCTTATGACTCTATATAGTGAGAACCCAAAGATTCGGTACGCGCCAATGCCGCTTCGACGATGGCTGAGGCGGTATTGAGACGCAGCTGAAGCAGTCGCCCAATCTCACGGTTTTTCATATCGTAAATCAGATTTTTAGCTTCGTGCAGCCCTCTGGTTGTCCGAATGATACCTATATCATCCCACATGATCTGCCGAAGTTTCTGCTTATAGGTCTTATCGTTCTCTTTGTGCAGAATGTTACCATAATCCTTCTCAAAAGCAGGTATAACACCTCTGCTGTGTGTTTTGCCAAGCAGATGCTCTACGGCACGTTTAGCAAAGACTACACCTTCAAGCAGAGAGTTGGAGGCAAGCCTGTTGGCACCGTGCACTCCAGTACGTGCCGCCTCGCCGATAACGTAGAGTCCCTCCATCCCGGGTATGCAGCCATTGGTATCGCACTTGATCCCTCCGTTGGCATAATGGAATGCGGGAGAGACAGAGATACGATCCTGAGGGAAGTGGTACCCTATCGCTTCAAAGGTATGTGTAATGTTGGGGAAGCGTTCATGGAACCATTTCTCCTCGAACATCGAAAAGTCAAGATAGGCGTTCTCACCTGTCTTTCGCTTGTAGTCAAAGATACCGCGTGCAACAATATCACGGCTGGCAAGCTCTCCTCTTTCATCATACTCAAAGAGGAAACGGTTGCCGTTTTCTCCGACAACATGTGCCCCCTCCCCTCTAAGTGCTTCGGTCAGCAGCAGTTTTCTTGCATAGGGTGTATCGACAAAGACCGTAGGGTGAAACTGCATAAACTCCATGTCGGCAAGTTCGATCCCCTTCTCAACACAAATACCGTGAATATCTGCCGAGACGGTACGCGAATTGGTATTGTAGGCATAAAGTGACCCTATGCCGCCGCTGGCGATGATCACGTCATCCGCATAGATAGTGGTCGGTTCATAATTAACCGTTGCTTTGACACCATAGCAGCGTCCATTCTCTATCAAGAGATCATATACCAGTGTATTACGCTGCAGCTGATGCTTGTTCTGCACCATCATAAAGTAGTGCATATACCTCCCGGTCGCATCCCCGCCCGCATGCACAATACGGGGAACGGAGTGCGCCGCCTCTTTGGTGTAGAGGATATGCCCCGCTTCATCTTTATCAAACTCCATACCGCGCGCGATAAGATCCGGTGTTGTTTCCAACGACGTTCTGGAGAGTATTTCAACCGCTTCACGATTGTTGTGGTAGGCACCTGCCGCCATCGTATCTTCCACATGTACCGGCACATCCTGCTCATTGAGTGCGGTAACCATTCCGCCCTGCGCATAAAAGGTATTACACTCCCACGGGATATCTTTACAAACCACCAGTACCTTTTTGGAAGCAGGCAGTTGCATCGCAGCATAGAGCCCGGCAATGCCTGCACCGATGATTACTACATCATATTTGCTCAAGGGAACTCCCCATTAGCGGTTTTGTGTTTTCTGTGCCGTATCTGGCACATAAACCGGTGATGTTTTGTGACCACAGCCACCCAATAC
>JALTYW010000136.1:2344-2763 GCA_027046415.1 Sulfurovum sp. | reverse complement strand
GGTGAAGATATTGAAGAGATGGCATACTCTCTCATCACCGAAAAACAGAAACAACACTTTGAAGAGTACAACGAACTCGACTTCGCTCTGCTTCTTCCAGGAATCGGACGATTCAGGGCAAACTACTACCGTACGCTTGGTGACACGGCTGCTGCATTCCGTATCATTCCAATCGAGATTCCATCACTTGATGACCTTGGTGCACCGGAAGTCTTCAAGAAACTCGTCAAACGTGAAAAGGGTCTCATCCTTGTAACAGGACCAACCGGTTCGGGTAAATCAACCACCCTTGCTGCTCTTCTGAATGAAATCAATATGTATGAGCAGAAACACATTGTGACTGTTGAAGATCCGGTGGAATTTATCCATGAGAATAAAAAAGCGGTATTTTCCCACCGTGAGGTTGGAGAAGATACCAG
>JALTYW010000136.1:0-2334 GCA_027046415.1 Sulfurovum sp. | reverse complement strand
TCGGTACGCTGCACACCTCTTCTGCTCCAGGAACCATCAACCGTATCATCGACGTATTCTCCGGTGATGAGCAGCCACAAATTCGTGCTATGATCTCTTCATCACTGGTTGCAGTTATTGCACAGTCACTACTGCCGAAACTTGGCGGCGGCCGTATTGCAACCCATGAGATCATGGTTACAAACCACGCTATCTCCAACCTCATCCGTGAAGACAAAGTACATCAGATCTACTCACAAATGCAGCTGGGTCAGGGAGATACAGGCATGCAAACTCAGACCCAAGCACTGGTCAAATATCTCAAGGATGGAAAGATCAGCCGTGATGTGGCAATGCAGTATGCCAACAAACCAGACGAACTCTCAAAAGCGATCATGCACTAAAGCCTATTATCATGATATATAGATACAATACGAAAATTCTTTAGAGAAGCGAGTTTGAATGGAAAACTTTACTATGGTTGATTTTAACTATTTTGACGTTACGGTAGGTGCGATCATTCTTCTCTTGGCAATCAAAGGTTTCATGAATGGCGTAGTCAAGGAACTTTTTGGTCTTGCGGGGCTTATTGGGGGTGTCTACTTCGCATCACGCCTTGCAGGAAAAGCCTCACTCTTTATTGACAAGCACTTTATCCACATTGAAAACAGCTCTCTTCTGAAACTAATCGGATTCATGGCTATTCTCATTATTATTTGGCTAAGTGCTACCATTCTTGGTGCCATTATCTCAAAACTCACCAGTGCAAGTGGACTTGGATTTATGGACAGACTGCTTGGATTCGTTGCAGGGGGAGGCAAATATTTTGTCATCTTTGCACTCATTGTTACTGCCCTTTCCAATGTAACCCTGATTCGAGAAAATACCCAGAAATATGTGCAAGACTCCCTCTTGTACCCATTGCTTTACAAGGCTGGTTCAGCGATCATCAAGATCGACCCTGCCACCTTGGGTATCCATGTCAATAGTACGGAAGAGACTAACACAACGGCTCCTGCCGATCAGACAACAGGTATGGGACAGTAAGGAAACAAAATGATCACCTATCCGCTCCTCCTCGAACAATTTAAAACCCTGCTGAGAAGCAACACGCTCAAATTTACCAAACAGCGTGAACTGATACTCAAATTTCTTTATGAGAATGAAGGGCACTTCACTCCCGAAGAGATTTATATGCTTCTTAAAAAAGAGTACCCCGATGTCAATATAGGTATTGCAACCGTCTATAGAACACTGACACTTCTGGAGGATTCCGGAATCGCAAGTTCCATCTCATTTGGAGCACAGGGGAAGAAATATGAGCTGGGGCTGAAAAAACATCATGACCATCTCATCTGTACACAGTGCGGTGAGATCATCGAGTTTTTTGACGAAACGATCGAGGAACGGCAGGAAGAGATTGCAAAACACTTCAACTTTCTTATGAAAGATCATACCATGAAGATCATTGGTCTGTGTCAAAAATGCCAAACAGCAAACAAACAGCGATAGTACAATACTGCATTTGATCCAGAAAGCCCTCATGTAACTCTTTACATATTCGGGCATTTGGCTCAAATCCAGTCTATTTAGAATCAACCACAGGAGAGAACTTGATATTTGATAACCAATATATCCAGGAACGCATCAACAAAGCACAAAAGCTCAGAGAAGAGGGAATCAACCCCTACCCTGCCAACATTACCAAAGGGATGCCCTCTTCGGAGTTTTTTGAACACTTTGCCTATGTCAAAGAGCTTGATGCCGATGAGAAAAAAGATGAAAACCAGACCGTCACGCTTACCGGACGTATCAAATTTGTCCGTATTATGGGAAAAGCAGCATTTGCCAAGATAGAAGACAATGACGGTCTTGTACAGATCTACTACAACCGTGATGATCTTCCGGAAGGCTACTACAACAACATTGCCAAGAGGCTCTTTGAAGTAGGTGATATCATCAAAGCAACTGGTTTTCCGTTTGTCACACAGACAGGGGAGCTGACACTGCACTGTAAAGATCTCAAGATCGTCTCCAAAGCGATCATGCCGCTTCCGGAGAAGTTCCACGGACTTACCGATCAGGAGATCCGCTACCGCCAGCGCTACCTGGATATGATCATGAACCCGGAGGTCAAAGAGACCTTTGTGATGCGCTCCAAGATCGTCTCACTCATCCGACGCTTCTTTGAAGACCACGGTTTCCTCGAAGTCGAGACACCGATGATGCACCCCATTCCCGGCGGTGCAAACGCCAAACCGTTCATCACCCATCACAATGCTCTCGGTGTGGATCGCTACCTGCGTATCGCTCCGGAGCTCTACCTCAAGCGTCTGACCGTAGGCGGTATGGAGG
>JALTYW010000135.1 GCA_027046415.1 Sulfurovum sp. | reverse complement strand
ATCACTCACTTCACACTCTCTCAACCCACTCGGTTAAGGTCTCTGTGTTTGTGGACGCGTATTATAGCACCGAACGCCCCCCTTGTCAAGAGTTTTTTCAAAAAAATTTGAATTTTTTTTACTTTTTTGCTCCGCTTACATTATATATGGAGTTTTGGGTGCTCATACAAGCAGTTTTGAGGCGACTGCACAGACTGCTGTTTCACTTTTTAGAACAAGCGGTGTTGCAAACCCGACAATCTTTGCCTGATCAAATAAGGATCTCTCCTCTTCTGAGAATCCACCTTCACATCCTATCACAATTGTCTCTATGCTGTTTTTGTCGTTTTCGATACTTTTTTCACTAAAATTCAACATATAGCTATTAGGATACTTTTGCAGAAATTCCTGTAGTGTCTCTACAGTCTCCAGTTCTATCATACTGCTTCGTCCAGACTGTTGTGATGAGTTGAGAAGAATTTTATTCAACCGTTTAAAGTCTGGCTTGAAACTCTTTTGTGAACGTTGGCAATAGATAAAGGTGATTTTCTCCACTCCAAGTTCATTGAGGCTCGGAAGTATTTTTTCAATGTTTTTGGGATCGATAACGCACCAGCCAATATGAAGTTTTCTCGGTGCATTGATTTCAAGTTTTTCTTTGGAAATAGCTGAGAGTGTAACAGAACGCTTATCGATCGTCACCACTCTATAGCCATAGATATAGGTATCTGTCAAATTTCGAAGATAAAGCGTATCCTCAGCCTTATGGCGGCGTACTTTGAAGAGGTAGCGATGGTCATCCCCGCTAAGCGTAAGTGTCGGAGAGCCTGCATCTTTATGATAGAGATATAACACCTTTGACTTCCATAATTTTCAATACAACCATCATGATAACCAGCATAATCTGGACAGCCGATATTTTCAAAAATGCACTTCGCAACAATTTATGGGTCTGGGAATTCTCAAGATTCGCAACTTTAATCAATTTGTACTTTTTGATTTCAATGTACATCAACAGTCCCCATATCACAATCATGATAATGACACTGAGAGAAAGACCGAATTTACCCATTGCCAAGGCTACAAGTCCGGTGAAGGCAATCATTGTAGCAATAGCTTGAAAAATCATTGTATATATAAAGCTTGCCTTTTTAAACCCTTTTGGTTTTTTTGCTGTCATAAAGGGAATGAAAATTCCCGCTACCATAAAAGCTAAAAATACTTTTACCAAAATACTGTGTGCCAAAATTACCTGATCAATCATTCTTTTTTTCCTTTTGCTGTTTAAATGTGTCTATATAGGCTGCCAATGCCAAGATTTCACTCTCGCCCAGAGGGGCTGCCACTTTGTGCATAAATGCTCCCAAACCAGTAACATTTCGTGTTCCTGCTTTGTAGGCTTTGAGTTTTTTTATCAACGAATCAACACTTTGTCCCGTTATGACTGCTGACTTGCCAAGTGCATGTTTTGTACCATCAACTCCGTGACAGGCGACACATTTGCTGTAGAGTTCCTCTCCGGTTGGTGATGTGGACTCTGCAACTACTACCTGGGAAACCTTCTCGTGTGCCTTCTGCAGTGCTTCTACCGCACCCTCTTTCAATTCTGAGGCAACATCTTTTGTCTCTTCGGCTAATTTTTTTGCTGCTTCTTTAGTCTCTTCTATGGTCTTTTTTGATCCTGTTTGGACTTTCTGTGTATCATCTAACGGTGCAGCAAACACAGATATCCCAAGCATCCCTGCTACGATAACACTCAAAATGTATTGTCCATATTTCACATTCGTTTCCTTTCTCTGCATCTCACTGCTCTAATATACTGCATTACACTTTTTTAGGTGTATGAATGGGCATATGCGCCAAGAGTTTTGCCCAAAGTTCTTTGTCACTCCATTCACTTCTTATCTGTCCGGAAAAATGGATATCTTCCAATGCGATCTTACCCATAAGCTCGCTGTGTGCATCCTCATAAAATCCCTGTGCATATCCGGTATCGGTTTCATGAACGATGACACTGTGCAGCTTTACTTCCCTCTCGCCGTTTTGCATTTGTGTACATGCCAAAACTCGCTCTACTATCAGGTAAATCACTCTGCTAAACTGCTCTGCAGAAGGAGAAACCGGCAGTTCTATCCATCGGCTGCTGTGTGCTTTCATCGATGCAATATATTCCGGATCGTCCTCTTTCCATAATGTAATGGCATGATCAAAGGAGTCAATCAGCTCTTTCATGTATAGTTTGGTAAGCCCAAAATCATATACCATCTGCCCATTGTCAAGATAGTTGGACTCAAGCAGCACTTCAATTTTATAGGAGTGCCCATGTATATTTTCACTGCAGCGACGGGTAGAACAGTCCCGAACAATATGTGCATTCTCAAATTTAAACAATTTACGTATTATCATGCATACCTCAACAGTGCGTAGATAGGGTTGATTGTAACCAAGATAACTTAAGGTATTGACGGAGGCACGATCTCCTCGCCTATAAACGCATAACTTTTCCCGATACGCGCAACCGGAGAGAATGTGAGTGTCAAATTTTCTTTGTCTGTCACCACATCATCACGAACATATATTTTGTCGATATTCAAGATCACAGGCACTGTTGTACCACCAACAAGATCAATTTCCTGATTAAGCTCACAGAAATAAGCAACCGGTGCGGAACTAATCATTGGCGGATAATCGGGGTGAACAGTATCGACCTCAATATGAAACAGATCCGACTCACTTTCAGTGTGCGGCAATGCTTTTGAGGAAAAGTGCATCGCTTCAAGTGCATCCTCCTCTACCATACAAATGGTACATTTTTTATGTTTACGGAGGTTAAACAGCGTGTCTTTGGGCGTTCCGTCACTCTTATGCCCAATCGAAACCATCACACAGGCCGGTTCTGATGAAAGCCCTGTAAAGTAGCTGAAGGGAGCAATATTGACAACTCCGTCATCTTCCGTGACAATCCATGCAATGGGTCTGGGAATGATGGTTTGCGACATCAGCTTATAAATATCTATTTTACGTGTCATGTTTGCTATTTCAAAATGCATTACGACTCCTTGGTAAAGATACTTTTTGCTTTATCCCATAAAGAGATCTCTTCATCTATTGCATCATCTTCAGTCTCTATGGGCTCTTCTGTATAGATATCATCCGGCAATGCATTTTCCGGTGTACCATCTACGTTAACAACTGTCAATTCCGGATGGATCAGTTCTCTGAGTCTTTTTTGGACAACCATTTTCGTGGTCATCAGACTCATCGCACAACCGTGACAGTTTCCTGCCAACGCTACATACACCGTACCGTTTTTCATACCAAGCAGTTTAATCGTACCGCCATGCGAAGCTATATATTCATTCACTTCGGGAAGATGGTGTTTGACTGCCGCATAGATGTCTTTATCAGAAAATGTCATTTTATACCCCTTGGGTTGTATCGAATACACGGATATGAAGACGGTCGCTATAACGGAAATTATGCTGCATACAAAACGAAAATACTTTTCGGTCATTATGCCAGATAGTCTCCCTACTCTCGCCTACAGGCATACAATAGACCTCAAGCTCAGGGAGTATCTCTCTAATCTCTTCAATCTCCTCAATCGCACTGCTTTCAACTGATGCAGCATCGATCGTAAACTTCAAAAAAGCATCTTTGGTATGCTTTGCAATTGCTTTCAGTGCCTTAGGATTGATACGTTTGTCTTTAGACTCTCCGGAGTTGGCTAACTTTAAAGAGAGTGCAAACGTACAGGCTCGATACACAGGATATAGATCAAAATCGATCTCAACAGTACCGTTGGTCTCAAAGGTCACACGTATGCCCTGATTGACCAACCATGAAACCACTTCATAAAAAACCTTGTCGGTATGATACATCAGCGGTTCACCACCTGTGATCACCACATCAGGAAGATACCCTATCTCTTTAAACTCATCATTGAGTTTTTGAATGAGGGAGATGCTCTCCTCTACCTTTTGCCACTGTTTGGCAAAAGCACTATCCACTGCAAAATAGGTATCACACCCATACTTTATCTTACCATCTACTTCATATTTGGCACCAAAACCCGGGCAGGAGAGATTACATCCACCCGTACGCAAAAAGTATGAAGGCACTCCTGCATATTTACCCTCACCCTGAATCGAGAAGAATTGCTCCGTTAGATAAAACAAAAGGAAGCCTTTTGTTTTATAGTGGTGAGTGATGAGTGATGAGTGATGAGTGTAGGTTTGCATTGCTTTGTAATGCATTTATTAGACAAAAGCTTACCACAATTCCTAATTCCCAATTCCTCATTCCTCATTCTCACCCTCCCGTCTCATAGAACGCACGGTTTGAAACCTCCTGTCCCTCTTCGTGCTGCTCTTCACTCCATCGGTTCTCTTTGGGTTTGTCTTTAAGTACCTGTGCCAATACCTGTGAGGCTGCTTCCACATCACCTTTTTTAACATGCTCGGCGATACTCATTGCTTCATCAAAATAGAGACATGGAATAAGGAAACCTTCTGCTGTGAGTCTAATACGGTTACAGCTTTCACAAAAATCATGCTTATGAGGGTCAATCAGACCAAACTCATAGCCGGTCTCTTCGATGATGTAGTTGAACGATGGGCTTGCCCCCTCACGTCCAAGTGCGCGGATCGTGTATTTCTCTTTTACTTTCTCCAAGATCTCTTTGCCATGCATCCCTTTAAGGCTTTCATCCGCATGCCGATTCTCCATATATTCAATAAAGCGGATTTTCATCCCTCTATCCTGTGCATAATCAAGAATATCGACAATTTCATCATCATTGATACCTTTAAGAGGTACCATATTAAGCTTGACTTTCAAGCCAACTTCAAGGGCTTTGTCTATCCCTTCGAGTACATGGGAGAGCACATCCTTTTGTGCAATCTTTGCTGCCACATCAGATTTAAGGGAGTCAAGTGAAATATTCAGCCGTTTCAAACCGGCATCTTTCAGACGTTGTGCCGCTTCAGGCAGCAAAAATCCGTTTGTTGTCATGGCAAGGTCGACATTGGGGTTGTGATCATTGATCATCTTGATGAATTTGTCAAGATCCTCACGAAGAAGAGGTTCTCCTCCTGTAATGCGGATTTTATTCACCCCCTCATCCATCGCCGCTTTGATAAATAGAAAGAGTTCTTCAAATGAAAGCAGATTCTCTTTGGGAACCCATGAAAAAGGCTTTTCCGGCATACAGTACTGACATCTGAAGTTGCATCGTTCTGTTACCGAAACTCTTAGGTAGTTTACTGTTCTGCCATGTCCGTCTATTAGCATACACATCCAATCTGATTGATTTTTGTTAGGGTATCAAAAGATAGATAAAAGAGGGGTGATATATATCAAGAATCAGTAAGAAGTTAATATAGAGGAGGTTGGTGCCGTAAAAGCAGGCAAGGAGGGAGTATATTCCCCTCCTTGCTAACTATGGTTTAAGTCCGCAACTGCTTAGTGGTGGCCTTTCCACATAGATTTTTTCCACAGGAATGCCAGGAATGTAAAGATCACAAAGAAGAGCAGTACTTTTGGACCGGTCTCTTCTCTAAGCGGTTTGCTTGGATCACCGGTCTTTTCAAGATAGGCTTTGACTTTTTCATAACCTTCTTTTGTCAGACCGACTCTTGGCATCGCCGTGCCAGGAAGCTGAGACTGAGGATCTTCAATGAATGTCTCAAGGAACTTCTCACTTCTCGCTCTAATGATGATAGAGAGATCAGGTGGCAATTTTCCCATATAGTCAGCCAGTTTATTTTGGTAAATACCCACTTTTTTCTTAAACTCAAGTGCATCAAGATCTACACCGGTTTTGATGTTGGACTTTGTTTTTGGGACATCACCAATCTGTGTCCAGTGGTCATAACGGTTGGCATGACATCTACCACAAGCAGTGACATACGCTTCTTTTGGAGAAACATCTTTTGGTGCAATCGACTTAAAGTAAGCTACGATATCTGCAGCATCCTGCTCGCTTCCGGCACTTGGCGGCATAGCGAAGTGCTTGGATTTCGTTACCTTTGCAGGATCAAGCAGAAAATGTGCCAAGAACTTTTCATCAAGCAGTGCTCCAATATTGCTCAGATCAGGTGGATTGACACCATATGTCTGTGCAGAGGTAACGGCATCCATCGGTGCTGCCATTCCCTGAGTTTTGATAGAGTGGCATCCAACACAGGCAGCGGCGAGTGCCTGTCCGTTCTGTGCATTTCCTTTTACCTTCAATGCGGGAAGATCCGCATATTTAAAGTCATCTCCCTCTACATGCTTGTGCATTTGAGAGTGTGCAAACGGTTCCACACCCCAATAGAGGATCAGAGTAAAGACAGTTACAATTCCAAGTATTTTCAATTCTTTCATGCTTTACTCCTTACAGTTTCTTTTCTTTAGCTGTGATGATAGGCAGCGCAATCCACAGACCGATGAAGGTCAATGCTGCAATAAGACCGATGGTACTCCAGATACCCTCAGGAGGCAGTTTACCCATAAAGGTCAGGACGATCATATCGATAAGCAGTGCCCAGAACCAGAACTTAAACGCCCCTCTTCTGCTTGCAGGTGCCACGTTCGGGCTTCTGTCAAGGAAAGGAAGGAGGAAGAAGATCACCTGTGCAAAACCAAACGCTACCAGACCTGGATCGGTTGGGAAGGGTCTAAGCACCTCATAACTCCAGAGGAAGTACCATTCAGGATAGATATGCGTAGGTGTTTTCAGCGGATCTGCAGGGTCAAAGTTTACCGGGTCCATCGCAAATTCAAAGTGATAGAACACCAGATAGAAGAAGAGGATAAAGTAAACACCCATGACAAAGACATCTTTGCTCAGGAATACAGGGTTGAAAGGGATTACCTTGGACTCTTTGACTTTCCCTGCTTTGTAAAGCTCGGCAGCCTCTTCAAAGTCGATCTCTTCACCATCCTGGTTATTGACGTGAGGGATTCTCAGTGTACCAAAGTGAAGCACAATCACACCGATGATCGCCAGCGGTACAAGCAGTACATGAAGCATAAAGAATCGGTTGAGGAATGCCTGTCCAGGTACGTAGTCCCCTCTGATCCACTCTACCAGTCCGTTTGCATGCAAAGAACCGCCGGAGAAGAGGTTGGTAATAACCATACCTGCCCAGTAACTCATCTGTCCCCACGGCAGCATATATCCGGAGAAGGCTTCAGCGGAGAAGAGTACGAACAGTAGCATACCAGAAAGCCAGATCAGTTCTCTACCTTTTTTGTAAGAGCCGTAATAGATCCCTGTAAACATATGAATGTAGATGATCAGAAATACAACCGATGCGCCCACACCGTGGATATGTCTCCAGAGCCATCCGTAGCCAACCTCTGACATAATGGTATAGTTGACTGAGTCAAACGCCAGCTGCGTATTTGGCTGATAGTACATCAGCAGGAAGATTCCGGAAATCAGCAGCAGTCCAAATGTTGCTGCAAGTACCATTCCCATTGCCCACAGAAAGTTGATATTTTTTGGAATCCAGTATTCTGTTGACAGTACACGTTTGAGTGTATCGATCGCAAGTCTTTCATTCAGCCATTTGTGGCTGAACGGTCTTGCATTTTCATCAAAATGTGCCATCTATCCCTCCTTATACCGGCATAGTGATGCCATCTTCAAGCATCTTTTTGTATTCAGGTCCCTCTTCACCGAGAACAAGCTTGTCACCATCAATCTTAAATGGAGGGATATCCAGTCCGCGTGGCGGTGGTGCTTTGGTTACCTCAGCAGTTACATCATACATACCTCCGTGACAGGCACAGAGAAAGTCATTGGTTTCCGGACGAAATCCGGGAATACACCCAAGGTGCGTACAGAGACCGACACATACCGTATAGTGACCGTCACCAACCTTGATCAGTCTTTTCAGATCGTCAGGCTTCTCTTTGGCAAGTTTTGCTACAGTATCGGCAGATTGCTTCAAAACAAAGATCGGTTTCCCTCTCCATTTTTCTGTTACAAGCTCACCCTCTTTGTAGTCTTTCATGTTCAGTGTTGTGAACCCTGCCGCCTTGACACTCGGCAGAGGATCCCATGTACGCTTCATCGCATACAGGGCACCAATACCGCCAAGCGCAGTAAAGCCGCCTAAAGCCATACCCATAAAGTCTCGACGACCTTTATTGTTAGTAGCCATACTAAATATCCTTCCTTTATAATATTTTTAACTACATATTATAGAGCGAATGTGATAAAAAGGGATTGATTTAACTCAATTTATCTATGAGTACGGAGCAGTGTTACTGAAAGTAAATTAAGAGATTTATACTCTCATTTACCTTCTTGCTTAAGGGCAATATTAAAGTTTTTTTAATATCGAATTGACATCAAAGGGAATAATCTCTTTTAAAGCCTCTGCCTCAGTCGTACGATTTAACGCGCTTTGCAGTGCAGCTTTATCCAAACCTTCAATCACCTCTATTCCATACTGCTGAAGCAGTTCCGTAGGATAAAGCGGTGTATTTTCAAGCTGCATGAAGATTGTTCTTGCACCACTGGCTTTTGCTTCAAATGCAGCCTGAGAGGAGGCAGTGACAACAGTGCTGCTCCCCCGAATCATCTCTACATACGTTTCAGGTTCATGCAGCGTAGCAAAAAGTTTGGCGAGTGCATCTTCATATTTTACAAAGAAGTAGTTCCCCAAAAGCAGTTCTATATCAAATGCCTGAAAAAAGTCGGCATGATTTAAAATGGTTTTGTCATGATCATAATCTCGAAGGAAGAAGAGTATCCGCTCCTCTTTTTCACATGTTTCAAAGTAGAGATCATCGACAATTACCGCATTTTCACATGATGCATCGTCACAATCTGTTTTGAAGAGTATTTCACCATGAATGGAGTGGTCACTGCTGTCGTGCGCAAAACGCCACACCTGCTTGAAATCTGCCACATATTTAACAAGTCGCCCATGATCATCTTCATCTGAATCAATAAAAACACTGTCACCCATTTGTGCAATAGCATCAATATCCTGCACCGTCTCAATATTGACATACTCTTGAATACCATGCTGTTCTTTAAGTGCAACACCTGCACGGAAATCATTGACAAGCAGATCAACCTCAATACCATGCTGTTGCAGTTTTTTCATGACTGTTACCCCGCGTCGTGCGCGTTCAAGACCGATTTTGTGTCCGGTATGTGCGTAGTAGTAAACCATACTCTCTTTCCTTAGATTATAATTATTTTATTGAAAGCTTTTTATACTTTCCCTTTTTGCCTCATTTTAATATAGACATGCAAAATCTCAAGCGATGCGGGAGTGACTCCCGAAATCTCCGATGCCGCAAAGAGTGTCGAAGGATTTGCCTTTTGCCGTTTTTCATCAATCTCATTGCTTAAGCCCTGCACAGTTGAAAAATCAAAGTTTTCAGGGATCTTGATCTTAAGCATATCTTTCATTTGGGCAATCTGCTGTGCCTGCTTTTCGATGTAGCGGTAGTACTTCGCTTCAATCAAAATCTGCTCCATCACCTCATCATCATACTTGTCAAACTCCGGCAGCAGTGTGGTTAGCTTTGCTCTGTCAAACTCTCCTCTTGCGATCACATCGATCCAGAGTGTCTTGTCGTTGATCTTTTGTGCCCCGATCTGCTCCAGTTTGGCAAGAAACTCCTTTGTCGGTGTGGCGTAATTCTCTTTTAGGTACGTCAATGCCTCCTCTATCTGTGCCTCTTTGGCTTCTACCTTGGCAATGTGTGCCTCATCCATCAGCCCAAGGCGTTTGGCATGCGAAAGTAAACGTCTATCAGCATTGTCTTCACGCAACAGCAGGCGATACTCGGCACGGGAGGTGAACATACGGTAGGGTTCTTTGGTACCTTTAGTGACAAGGTCATCAAGAAGTACACCAATATAGGCTTCATCACGTCTAAGCACAAACGGCTCTTCCCCTTTGACAGCAAGGGCTGCATTGACACCTGCTACCAGTCCCTGTGCAGCTGCCTCTTCATACCCTGTTGTACCGTTGACCTGTCCAGCCATGTAGAGGTTAGGTATCTTCTTGGTCTCCAGTGTATGCTTCAGCTCAGTCGGGTCAATATAGTCATACTCGATAGCATAGCCGTAACGGACGATCTTAGCCTTTTCCATCCCCTTGACCGAACGTACCATCTCAAGCTGCACATCGATCGGAAGTGAGGTACTCATACCGTTGATATAATACTCTGTCTCATCCATCGTCTGCGGTTCAACGAAAATCTGATGACGCGGTCTGTCACGGAAACGGTTGACCTTGTCTTCAATGCTCGGACAGTAGCGCGGTCCAACCCCCTCGATCTGCCCAGAGAACATCGGTGCACGGTAAAAGTTGCTCTCTATGATCTCGTGGGTATATTCGTTGGTATAGGTCACATAACATGGCAGCTGCTTGGGGTTAAAGCTTTTTCTGTCGGTACGAAATGAAAATGGCGGTGGCGGTGTATCACCGGGCTGTACCTCCATTACGGAAATGTCTACCGATTTGGCATCGATACGCGCGCAGGTACCTGTCTTGAGACGCCCCATCTTCAGCCCGATCTGCTTCAGATACTCCGCAAGCTCTACAGAGGCGAACTCCCCCTGTCGTCCTGCTGTCTGTTTCTTCTCTCCGATATGAATCAGTCCATTAAGAAATGTTCCTGCTGTGATCACAACTTTTTTTGCACGGTATGCATTGCCAAGCTGCGTTGTTACCCCTCTGACTTCACCCTCTTCTAAGATCAGCCCCTCTGCAATCTCCTGCTTGACATCAAGGTTATCCGTGTTAAGCACTACTGTCCGCATATACTCACGGTAGTTGTCCATATCGATCTGTGCACGCGTTCCACGCACTGCAGGTCCCTTGGAGGCATTGAGCGTACGAAACTGTATACCTGTTGCATCCGTACACAGACCCATCTCTCCACCAAGTGCATCGACTTCACGCACAAGATGCCCTTTGGCAAGCCCGCCAATGGCAGGGTTGCACGAACTTGCCCCTATCTGCTCAACCAGTATGGTAATCAAAAGTGTCTTCACACCCATACGTGCACTTGCAAGTGACGCTTCTATACCGGCATGTCCGCCGCCGATGACTATGACATCATAATCCATTTCAAACTCCGTTTGAAGCGGGTAGCGGGTAGCGGGTAGCGGGTAGATACCCACTCCCACACCAAGCGCTCTCCACTCATTTGTGCTATAATTAGCGAATTATATCCAAAAGATGAGACGTTTCATGTATACTAAGCAAAATTTCTACCTGCTACCTGCTACCTGCTACCTGCTACATTACAAACTCCAAAGGAGTTTGTAATGTTTACAGGTCTTATCAGAGAGATCGGCAAAGTCAAGAGCTACCGGAATAATATCCTTACCATTCAATCCAAACACAAGGCAAAGTTGGGTGACTCCATTGCGGTCAATGGCGTATGTCTTACAGTGATCAAAGTCAATCCAGACGGCTTCGATCTGGAACTGGCAGATGAGACACGAGCGGTGATAGACGAGAGCAAGCTCACAGGGGAAGTGCACATCGAACCTGCCATGCAGATGCATGAGCGTTTTGAAGGGCACATTGTGCAGGGGCATGTTGACTGCATGGGGGAGATTGTTGAGATCACCAAACGCCAAAATGGTACGGATTACATTATCAAGGTAGATCCCAAACAGATTGCCTACATCATCCCAAAGGGATCCATCACCATTGACGGAGTCTCACTGACGGTCAATGATGTCTACGAAGATCGTTTTAGGCTGACGATCATTCCGCATACACTGGAACATACACTCATTGGCACCTACAAAAAAGGCACAAAGGTCAATATAGAAACAGACATGTTTGCACGCTACATCGAACATATTCTGACCCATCGTGCCAAAAACAAAAAGGCGATGAGTTGGGAAGAAATAGATGCGATAACGATGAGTTACTGAAACGCCTCATCCCTCAAACTCTTTGCCTCAGGATTACGCTGTATCTTAAGTGCCATATCGATCCACTCCAAACTTTCTATCCTTTGCGGTGAAGCAATCATAGACCTGCGGGTATCAGGTGCATCGTAGTAGTGCAGTTCAAACCCGTTTTCATGCAGTCCCATACGTGTTGCAGCCGCAGTCGAATAGGTGGTCAGCACGGCATCCTCTTTGCACAACGCACGAATATCGGCAAACCACTCCTTCGTCCATAACAACGGATTAACCTTGGGGCTGAAGGCATCTTGATAGACAATATCTATTTTATCAGTGAGTAAGGAGGAGGGGGCAGGGAGAAGTTGAGGGATTGTTTTTCTTGAATCTCCGATGAGAATAGTGATTTTGAACTGTTCATCTTCGTAGTGAAAATGCTTAGAGAGTGCTTCAATAATATGACGTAGCGAAGTAAACTCAGGCGGATATTCAAAATCTTTTAGAGAACGTACCAATGCTTCATCAAACTCCGGAGAGATAATCTCTATGTTTACATCAAGGTTTTGTGTTTTTACATAATGGAGTGTGGCAAGTGTATTGTAGCCGAGCCCATAGCAGATATCGAGTATCCTCAATGTAGGTTTGCCATGCTGAAGATTGAAGGCCGGGATGACATGTTTGTTCAGACTTTCTCTGAGCGCACCGTCTTTTGGAGAGTGGTACGATTCATTAAACTCCTTGGAGTAGAGCGTTAAAGAACCGTCATCGCTGACAATCGTCTCTTTCTCTCCTCTTAACGTTTCA
>JALTYW010000134.1 GCA_027046415.1 Sulfurovum sp. | reverse complement strand
GAAACGGCTCTCTGTACTTTTGTTGAAAGCGATATCGAACGCTTCACTGTCAGTACCGAGCTTGAAGGCACCAAGCGCTTTGTAAAATGCTTTTTCATCCATGTAGCCTACATGTCTGTAAACCTCTTTGCCATTTTCTATGAAAAGAATAGTCGGAGTTCCTTCTACATCTCCTTTGAGCGTGAACCCTTCAAGCTCTTTCTGTTGTGCTGTACGCAGCGGTATGGTACCATGGTAGTGGTCAGTCACATCGAACTTGAAGTTTTCACAAAAACGGCAGTGCGGTGCGGTAATGACCATGATCTCCTTGCCGCTAAGCGGTGTTACCTTGGAGGTACGCTGTTTCTGTGTGCTCTTTTCAAACTTTACTCCGGTGGCATGGTTGGGACAGTAGCCAAAGGGGTGTTTCTTTAGATAGTCCTGATGGTACGCCTCAGCAGGCCAAAACTTTTTGAGTGGTTTGATCTCTGTGGTGATAGTGCCGTATCCTGCCTTGGTCAGAAGTTTCTGGTAGCGTGCCTTCGTTTCAAAGGCTATCTTCTTTTGCTCTGGCGTGGTGTAGTAGATAGCACTTCGGTAGTTGTTGCCTCTGTCATTGCCTTGACGATTGCCTTGCGTAGGGTCGTGCATCTGCCAAAACGATTTGATGAGTTGTGCTGCTGTAATCTTGCTGTCATCATAGACCACTTCGACCGATTCGGCATGGTTGACAAGTCCCTTTGGAGGATTGTGACGATATTTCAGCACAGTGTCATAGTCAGGATTGTCATAGCTGCCGCCAGCATATCCGGAGGTAGCTTTGATGACACCGGGCATTGCTTCAAAATGCTTTTCGACACCCCAGAAGCAACCTGCGGCAAAGACGATGGTTTGCGGTTTCGCCCATAGCGAGAGAGCAAGTGTCAATAGTAGTAAAAGGGTTTTCATCATTGTTCCTTAGATATAATCTATGAAAGTCTACCCAAAAAGTGTGTAGCAGTGTGGAATAGGATATAATATACCAAGAAAGATCAATTCACGTGAGCAGATCACGACATCATACGAACGGAATCACATGACACATCCAAAACAACCTGACGAGCATATTAGTATAGGCAAGATCAATACCCTCAAAATAGAACGCGATACTGACTACGGTTACTACCTTAGTGCCGCTGACGGTGAAGAGGTGCTTTTGCCCAACATTTACATCATGGAAGATGAGATGCCTATGGGAAGTCTGCTCGATGTCTTTGTCTATACCGACAGTGAAGACCGTTCGGTGGCAACGACAAAGATGCCTTACGCAAAGCTGGGAGAGTACGGCTATTTTACGGTGGTTGATTACAAGAGTTATGGTGCCTTTGTCAACTGGGGACTGCCCAAAGACCTGTTTGTGCCGCTTTCTCAGCAAAAAGAGCATTTTCATATCGGTAAAAAGTATGTTCTGAGGGTCTGTCTGGACGAGAAAACAGGCAGGCTCTACGGTACGCAGAAGATCGGCAAATATTTTGAACGATCACTCAAAGGGCTGCACCCGAATAAAGTCTGCGACATGCTTGTGCTGGCACAAACACCGCTTGGCTACAAAGTGATCGTTGACAACCGCTACGAGGGGATGCTCTTTGCCAATGAAATATTTGAAACCATCAGGGTAGGTAACAGGAAACGCGGCTATATTAAGTCACTCCGCAAGGACGGTAAACTCGATATGTCACTCCAACCCATCGGCAGAGAGGCAAAACTCTCTGTGGCTGAGGGTACGGTTCTTCAACTGCTCAAAGAGGCTGACGGGTCACTGCCTTTTACCTACAAAAGTGATGCAGAGGCGATCGCAAAAACATTTGGTCTGAGCAAGAAAAACTTCAAGCGAACACTGACTTCGCTGATCGATTCGGGACGTATTGTCCTGCTTGATGATGCGATAACACTTCCTTAGGAGCATACATGAAATGGTCTATCGTTATATTGACACTTTTGCAAACGGTACTTTTTGCACTCTCGGGAGAAACGGTATTTGCCAAAAAGTGTGCCGTGTGCCACAGCCATGACTACATACCCCAAAGCAAACTGGTTGTCAACTACCAGCACAATAACAAAGATATGAATCTGACTGCACCGACAGTAACAGAGCTCTCTTTTCGTATCAAAGACCAGGTTGGAGACCGTACCCTCGATCCGGAAGGGCAGAAGTTCGAGATTGAAGATTGGCTGACACAATTTCTCAAAAATCCAGAAGCGTTCAAAACGATTTTGCCTAAAAATGTACGGGCTGTGTATGGCAAGATGCCCCCGGTTGATGTGAGTGAAGAGGAGATTGAAGCTCTGGCGGAGTATCTTTATGAGTATGCCGAGGAGATGATGGTGACACATGGGGTTAAGCGTTACACTTACGAAGAGGCGCTTGCTATTGCCGGGAAAGAGCGCAAGATCATTCTTATAGAGGGCTATCTGCCCTACTGCAGAGGCTGTATCTGGATGGACAGGAATGTGATGGTCGAGCCGGAAGTCAAAGCAGCACTCAACAGAGATTTTGTACTGGTGAAGAAAAATCTGCTTATCGAGAAGTTGCCGCTTGGTATGAAACGGCTGGGAACACCGTCATTCTATTTTATCGCACCCGATGGAAAGCGTATTGTGGATATGGTGGAAGGAAAAGGAAACAAAGAGGAGTTTCTCTCACTGCTTGCATCCATAAAAGAGAGAGTTTACAGATAATCCTTTGTCATAATAGGAAAATAAACTTCAAAAGGAGCAAAAATGGACTTGAATGAACTTTTCCAAATAGGTGCCCAGCTCATACAGAACAACAGTGATGATGCGACAACAGGACTTGATCTTGGTGATATCGCCAATGCGATAGGCTCTCTGATACAGAATGAGGAGGGAGGGCTTGATCTCTCAACATTTGTTTCAGGACTTTCCGAGAATGGATTAGGTGAGATTGTCGGTTCGTGGCTTGGAAACGGTGAGAACAAAGCGATCGATCCTGAGCAGGTAAGCGCACTGCTTGGGCCGGAAAAGGTTTCTCAGTTCGCTTCTCAGCTTGGACTCGGAGAGGACAGTGCACTTCAGGCACTTGCCGATGCTCTGCCGCAGGTAGTAGACCAGGCAACTTCCGGTGAAGGCAGTATTGTCGAGCAGATGCTCGATCAGGTTGGCGGTGCGGAAGGTGCTATGGGTATGCTCGGCAAGATGTTCGGGTAAGCTGGCTGTATGAAATTGTCTGTCAATTTGACAGATAATTTTAATCCTCCCCTCTTTTTTTGATACACTTCTCATATGAAACTTTTCTCTTTTTTTCTCATACCGTTTTTGCTGTTTGCGGCGCCGTTCAAAGTAGCAAGCTACAATGTTGAAAACCTCTTTGATGCCGTATACAACGGTACGGAGTATGAGGAGTTCATTCCCGGAAGGCACAACTGGAACAGGCGTATGGCAGAGAGAAAGCTTGATCATACAGCCGAGGTACTGTGTGACCTCGATGCCGATATTGTCGGATTGCAGGAAGTAGAGAATGCAAATGTTTTCGAGCAGTTGCGCACACGCCTCAAACGTGTTGGATGCGGGTACCGCTACGGGGCAATCACCCACAAACAAGGTGCCCCGATACAAGTGGCACTGCTCTCACGTTTCCCTATACGCAGTGTCCGTGAGATACAGGTTAGTTACAGCCCACGGGTACGGAACATTCTTGAAGTGGATGTGTATGTAGATGGGCAGGATTTGAAGGTTTTTGTCAACCACTGGAAGTCCAAAAGCAGAAAGGGGTATGAGAGTAAGCGTATCGCCTATGCCAGAGCACTGAAACGACGCATCGATGCGATGCCGTCAGACAAAGCCTACATTCTACTGGGAGATCTCAATACCGACTACGATGCCTACCTGACACTGCCAAAACGGTTGAACGATACCGGTGGGAAAACCGGACTCAACCATCTGCTCAAAACAGTTGAAAATGATGAACTTCTTACACCGGAGAACATTCGTCCTTTACAACGATCACATGTCGATCTATGGACACAACTGCCGTACTCCAATCGGTGGAGCCACAGGTTTTACGGACACAAAAGCACACTCGACCACATACTCTTGCCTGCATCGATGTTTGACGGCAAAGGCATCGACTATGTCAATGGTTCGTTTGGTGTTTTTAAAGCCGATTATCTCTTTACAAAAAAAGGGTACATCAACAGCTGGCAGATCAAAGGTGCAAAGCACACAGGCAAAGGCTACTCTGACCATCTTCCCATCTATGCACTCTTTGACACGAAACCCTTTGTACATACTGCGAAATATATGCCGCCAAAACCGGTAAGCGGTACCATCGAGATGCTCTACCAAAAAGAGAAGCTTGACGTACCTGTCGATCTGAAACATGCTGTTGTTGTGCTTAAACGCGGGCGTTATGCAGTGCTGAAACAGCATCCAAATGGCAGAGGTATCTTTGTGTTTGGTGCGGCACGGGGGCTGGAAGAGGGGAGTGTCTACACCCTCAGGGTGCAGGAGATACATACCTATAAGGGTCTCAAGGAAATTACTGCCATGGTGAAGCTGAAAGAGGAAGGAACAGAAACACTTGCACCATACTACAGCACACTCAACACACTATGGCAAAACGAGGTGGTGCGAAACATCACAGGTATCTACAAACGAGGATACCTCTACACTAAAGGGAAAAAAATACCACTCTATTTCAAAAATCGTGTCCTCACCCCGCCAAACGGCAGTAAACTCAAGATAGCCTATGCGCATATAGGGTATTATAAAAGACTGCAACTGGTTGTCTACAGCCGGAAAGATTTTACTGTACTGGAGTAAGTGATGGCGTACTACACATGGATACTGGCATTTCATGTCATGAGTTTTATCAGTTGGATGGCGATGTTGTTTTATCTGCCGAGACTCTTTATCTATCACAGGGAACATGCCGATACCAAAGCCTTTACAGAGGTGGTCAAGATACAGGAGTACAAACTGATGAAGTATATCGGTGTACCTGCCATGTGGGCGACGATCATCTCGGGTGGAACGATGCTCTATCTTAACAGTGCCATCTTCTCAAGTGGTGGTTGGATGCATGCAAAACTCTTTTTTGTCGCACTGTTGATTGCTTACCATTTCTCTTTGGAGAAGATACGCAAACGTATGCTTGAAGATGACCACTATAAAACGGGAAAATGGTTTAGGGTATACAATGAAGTACCGACGCTGCTGATGATCGCTATTGTCATTATGGTGGTTGTAAAACCGTTTTGACAATAGTTCTAAATCATTTTGTGTTATAATCGTTCACTTCAAACCATATAAAGGACAATTCCATGGAACTACCAGCTTTGAAACTCCCGCAGATACAACTGCCTTTCGATATCCCCGTTTTGGCACACCCGCCTGTCGATCACTTTGTGATCGCTATTCCGATTCTTGTATTGATCATTGAACTGATCAACCTTGTTGCCAAAAAGCGTGCGATCGGTACAATCTCCTTTGTTTTGCTGATCATCGGTATGGTCGCAGCAATTGCAGCCTATCTTACCGGTACAGTTGACGGTAAAGAGGCATTTGATGCATTGACCCAGGCAGGGCAGGATGAGCTTAAAGAGCATAAACTTCTGGGCACCTACCTGATGCTGGCTTCAGCGGTCGTTGTGATCTTTAAAATGCTCTCTGCCATGATTCAAAGAGGTATTATGAAAGCACTTTTCCTGCTTGTACTGGTGGTGTTTGTTGCAGGTATCCTCAAGCAGGGCAAAGATGGTGGAGAACTTGTCTATAAGTACGGTGCAAATGTAGAACGTGTTGCTGATCTTGACAGTGAACTTTTCGATGCGAAAGAGGAGCTTGATGAAGCCAATGAAGCGCTTGAAGGACTTAAAGAGAAGATGAAATCGGCTACACAAGAGGCAACTCAGAAGGTTGAAGCGGCAAAAGCTGCTGCTGTCGAAGCAGTGGATGAAGCTGTTAAAAAGGGTGCTGAAGTGATGGATAGCGTTAAAGAGGGTGCTGCTGAAGCTGTCGATGCAGTGAAAGAAAAAGCGGCAGAGATGACACAGGAGACTCCTGCTCCAGAGATAGAGAAAGTAACCTCTCCAGCTCCACAGCCTGTTCATGTAGAGACACATTAAGGTTTATCTGTCAGGATGTTCCGTCACCCTCATAAGGGTCGAGTTCATAACGTTCTTCCGGCTCTGTTTTTTTCAGAGTCGAAAGGTACTCTGCCATTTTTTCTATCTGCTCATCGCTGAGTGCTTTGGCAAACGAGATCATAACCGTACCAAACGCACTGCGTGTTTTTCCGGCTTTAAGATCTTTCAAGCGTTCAATGAGTACTTCTTTCTTCCTCCCTTGCAACTTTGGTGTGACACCGATTCCTTCCGCATAGATACCATGACAGGAACTACACCCGTTTTTCATATAGAGCTGCTGCATTGATTCGTCGGCAAATACTGTGCTGCATAGTAATATGAGAACTCTTTTTTTGAAGAACATTATATACCTTTAAATAGATATGTCTGAGTCATGAAGTATTGTACACTATAAAATTGAATTCTTATATATGGTTACAATTTGAACATACTTATGGTTATTTTTAATGATAAAAGTCTTAATAAAAAACATCATCGTTTAAATTGTTATATTTTACATATGTTTTAGTGATATTATAGTTCAACTATACGGGGGAATTAAGAAGAATGAATCAGGATTGTCATGCTGTATTGATAGTTGATGACCATGATATTGTCTGTGCCGGTATTAAGGCATTGCTTGAAAAGTGTCGATTGTGTCAAATCAATGAGCTAGATACAACCGGCAGTTATAGCGATATGATACAACTTCTTAAAAAGAAAAGCTATGATCTGCTTATTCTTGATCTTCACCTTGGTGCTGTCAACACTTTTAACCGTATTCGAAAGATAGCACAGGCGTATCCTAAAATGAAAATACTGGTTTGCAGTATGTACCCTGAAGACCCCTATGCCATAGAGTGCATACGTGAAGGTGCAGTCGGTTATCTGCACAAGCAGCACGTACTTGAATCTTTTAAAGATGCAATAGATACTATTATCAACGGTGAGACTTATATCAATCCGGAATATGCACAATGTTTGAAGTATGGTACTGTATTGACAAAGAGGCAAAAGCCATCACTCACTGTACTTTCCAAAAGGGAGTTTGAAATATGCCACTATATTGTTTCAGGTTTGAGTTTCAAGGAAATTGCAAAGCAATTAAACATCTCTGCCAAAACTGTCTCGGCACACCATGCACATATCCTTGAAAAACTTTCACTCTCCAATACTGCACAACTGATACATTTTGTACTTCAACATCAAAACTAAAATAGCTGTAGTTCTAACAGACAGAGCCCCCTCTTTCCTGCCTCTAAAATTTATACTATCTTATGAATTAAGAAAAGTCCTATAGCTTTTGAGAAGAGATTGTTTTACTATTATGGCACAAAATTATAAGGAGAATTAAATGAAAAAGACACTTTTGCTCTCAATGGCAGCATCAGCGATGCTTCTGGCGGGAGGAGATATCGCTCCGGCACCGGTAAAACAGGCGGCACCGGTCGCATCAGAATTTCTGATCTTCAACAATATCACAGCAAAGGGTGAGATTCGTCCAAGATATGAGTTTGTCGATGCATCGGACAATGGCAAAGATGATGCCAATGCATTCACCAACAGATTGATGCTTGGTGTTCATGCTGACCTGCTTCAGGTAGAGGGTCTCTCTGCCTATTTGGAAGCAACCAATGTTGCCGGTACAGGTGACTACTGGGATCTTTCCAATGATACTATTAATGACAAACCGCTCTATCAGGTTGTTGCTGACCCTGACCAGACACGTATCACACAGGCATATGTTGACTACGCTTTTGGTAAAACACTGATCCGTGCCGGTCGTCAGGGTGTCAACCTCGATAACCAGCGTTTCATCGGTACGGTCAACTGGAGACAAATGCCACAGACCTATGATGCGGTTGCTGTTATCAACAACTCTGTAGAAAACCTTAACCTGCTTGCTGCATATGTATGGCGTGTCAACACTATCTTTGATGATAAAACAGTTAAACCTGTAGGTGACGGATTCGATACCAACACTGTACTTTTACACGGTGCGTATACGTTTATGCCTGAATTGACACTGACTGCATACGGCTACCTTGTTGAAGATTTTGCCGATACCTATGGTATCGCTGCGACAGGTAAAGTGGGCTTCGATAGCGCAAAGCTCTCCTATCGTGCAGAGTATGCCCATCAATCTGATCCGACAAACGGTGATGGAAGTGCAGATGCAGATTACTACAATATTCAAGGAACTGTCAATATAAGTGGGGTTCTTGTTGGAGCACAGTATGAAGTACTGGGCGCAGGAAGTGATGGTAATGGGGCATTTGCGACACCACTTGCAACATTGCACGCACATAACGGTTGGGCAGATATGTTCCTTGGGACACCGGCAGATGGTCTGGTAGATGTCAATGGAATGCTTGGGTACAAAGCCAAAGGTTTCGGACTGGCAAAAGTGATCTATCATGACTTTTCAAGTGACAGAGGAAGCACTGACTACGGTACGGAAGTCGATGCACTCTACAAAAACAAAATCCCTGGCATCAAAGGACTCTCCGGTCTCCTGAAAGCTTCATGGTACAGTGCAGATGCCTTCTCTGTTGATACAACAAAAGTATGGGTTATGCTGGATTATAAGTTCTAACAACAGTTTTGGAGCATTTTTGCAATATAATATATGCAACTAAAACACCAAGTGATGTATTGCCGTATGCGGCAATACAACCTGCATATACGGCTTAAACCTAAGCGGTTTGGGCTAAAAAAATTGTTCTACATGTAAGTGTTTGTTAGTCTTTGTGCCAATACTTTTCTCGTCGGAGCAAAAATTAATATCTTATCTAATCATTATATAACACAAGCTATATAAATCTACTTTATCACATAACTTGGAAATAGTAAATGGTTAAATTTATTTTATGATAAAAATATAATAAAATAGGAAAAGTCCTATAGCTTTAATGAAGATATTATTTTATTATAATAGCTAAAGGAGAGACTATGGCAAAGCACGTATTGATTGTGGATGATTTCAAATACAATCTTGAATTTGAAGAGAAGGTTATATCACTCTTGGTAGAAGAATATAATATTGCTATCCATGTTGACAGTGCCATGAGTGTGGATGAAGCGAAGCGCAAGATTGCAGAAAATCCTCCTTATGATATTGTGATAGTAGATATCAGCCTTCCTGACGGAAACGGTGTCGAGATTGCCAAAGAGGCGGCAAAAAAAAGTGACACAACAAAAATTGCAGCATTAACGCTTTACCCTGATGTATATGAAGAAGCATCGGAGCTTTTTGATCTGCTGTTTAGAAAACCGATTATGCCGACAACTTACAAGCAGAAGTTTGAACGACTTTTAGAGATTGAATAGAGGGTATATTAAGGTAGTAAAAAAACAGTAGGGGGAAGGTGTGGAGTATGTCACAATCTCAGACGGAGACTTTGACAGGATCGATTTTACACCGACGATCATTGTCGGTTTTTACAGAGATACCTATGCTGACCGTTTTCAGGATGCATATCGTCAGCTAAAAAATGCATATCCGGATGTTGATGTTATTGGATGCAGTAGTGCCGGAAATATTGCCAATGAGATCCCCTATGTGGAAACAAAAGAGCAATTCCCCATAGTCTATCTTGTCTGCAATATGGAGAAAGATGCATTTAGGGTCGATGTTGTAAAAGAGCATGAAACGATAAATTTTACACCAATGTACCGACAAATGATTCTGCTCAGCAGTCTTCCCTCCGGTTATCTTGAGTCGATACTCTCTTCTTTTTCCGTCACATTGAAAAAGCCAAAAATTTTTGGGGGTGTGGCAGGTGTTTCATCTGGTTCAAAAGCACAGCCAAGCCTCTTTTGTAACGGTGTCTTTTACGATAAACATATTGTACTTTGGGGGATTGATGCAGCACAGTATGCCGTAGAGGGGATGAGCATACATCTTTTCCGTCCGGCGGGTATTCCTCTTGAAGTTACAAAGGCGGAAGGAAATACTGTCTTGGAGCTCAATCATCTTCCTGTATTGGATGTGCTCGAAGAGATTGTAGGCAAAATCAATGATGCGGTTGTTGGAAGGTTCGGTTATCCGTTTTTTTTACAAAAACATCATGAAATCGAGTGGAGAGAAGCTCCATTGGCATCCATTGTTTCTGTGAACAGAGAAGATAAAAGCGTCAGTCTCTATCGTCCTGTGGAAGTTGGAGAGTATGTGAAAGTCGGTATTATGCTTAGCAGGCAGGATCAGCTGAGAAGACTTGGAAGACTCTACGGTATCGCGCCTCGAAAAAGTATGGCATTGCTGTTTCACTGCATAGGGATAAAAGAGAATTTAAAAATGATGGAGTATCTCTATCTGGAAGAGATCAAACACCATATTGATGTTTCTTTTACAGGAGTGCATACTTTTGGGGAGATTGGCTTACCTGCTGCCAAAGATCCTTCAGACAATATTTTTCTTCACAACCAGACAATCAGCATTGCGATGATCAGCGAAAAGGATAAGGCATGAAACTGAAGAGTGATCAAAAAACGTACCTTGTCCAATCGGTCATGAAGGTGTTTGGAGGGACAAAAGAGGAGGCAATAGAGACGATTGAAAATTTGCAGAAAATGCTGTATGAAGGGGATGAGAAGATTATCTATGAACTGCAATATCGCATTTTTAAAGAGAACAATCCGACATACACACAAAAGCTGATGCATTTTCTTCTGGAAGGATATACCTATCTGTGCGAACATACATCTAATGAAGAAGAGAAAAAGAGATTTGTTGCAGGACTTTGCGCACTGTTTGATACGCTTTTTATTGACCGTTGTCTATATGCAGCAGGTGTAGAAGCACAGTCGCTTGTCTCTCAGCATATCCTCAAAAATGTCAGTGACCATCTCAATACGGTTTTGAAAACGCAGGATCGGATGATTGCCAACCTCTCCCATGAAATGCGAACATCGCTCAATACGATTCAAGGGTATCTTACGCTTATTGAGGGAAGCAAAGTATTGGAAGGCGAACAGAAGTTTCAGCTAAAAAAAGCGATACATGGTGCTCTCAGTCTGCAGTCGCTGGTAAATGATATTTTAAATATCACCAAGATCAACAGCGGTCAACTGGAGATACAAAAAACATTTTTTGCTATCGATGAGATGCTGCTGGAGTGTATTGACCATGTCTCAATGGATATGAAAAAGAGACCTAACATCATTTTTGAATATGAGAGTATGTTTACACCCTTTCTTGTGTATGGAGACAAAATGCATATGATGGAGATCATTGTCAATTTTCTGACCAATGCATTTAAATACACTGAAGAGGGGTTTGTACGGCTTAAAATGGTTTACACTGAAGAACAAAAGGGTGTGCAAATGCTTTTTTCCGTTACTGACAGCGGTACAGGGATGACACCTGAACAGGTACGGAATGTTTTTACACCCTATAGCCGCTACCAAAAGAGAAAACAGGGGCTCGGACTGGGGATGCACATAACAAAACAGCTTGCCGAGAGACTCGGTGGAGAGCTTGATGTACAGAGTGAACCGGGGAAGGGGACAACCTTCTCTTTTGGCTATTTGTTTGAAAAAACAAAACCGTATCAACCCGATATCAAAGGGAAGAAGATCTATTTTTATGTTGAGAAAAGTATGCATAAAAATACCTATATCCATGACAAGATCCATTTTTTAGAGCAGTGCGGAGCTATTGTAAAGAAAATAAAAAGTGAAAATAGACTAATCAGTTTTTTGCTCAATACGAAGAAAGATATACCTGACATTTTTTCTTTTATCACCTATCCCCAGACATATACAAAAATAGATGCGCTTATTTACTATCTACGCAGTGAAAAACGATTTAGCAAAACATTTTTTATTGCGGAAAACATGCGTGAGTATATTTCTTTGAAATATTATGATGATATGTATGAGTATTGCGCTCCGGTCATAACGTATGAAAAACATTTACATAATGTGAGTATAGAGAGAAAAGGTCATGGGAAGTCTTTCTCAGTTTTGGTGGTGGACGATACGGAAACAAACCTCGATATTTTCCGCCTATTTATTAAAAAAGAGTATCCGGATGCCAAGGTAGATCTGGCAGGAAGCGGCTATGAAGGGCTTGGTATGTGCAAAGTGAAACAGTATGATGTTATTTTCCTTGATCTTAAAATGTCGGGGATGGATGGGTTTGAAGTGATGAAGAAGCTAAAGGCACTCTCTATGGTACCGCCTGTTTTTGCTTTCACGGCAGATGTGTATAAATCGACATATGACAAAGTATCAGAAGCAGGTTTTGAGGGGATTCTTGAAAAGCCCTTGCAGCCTGAACAGCTTAATGAGATTTTAAAAAGGATAGAAAATGCAAAAACTGCTTGAGGAGACACAAGGCAAAGCAACCGTTTTTTTAAAGGAATTCGGATTTGAGGAGAGTGAAATTGAATCTGTCATTCAAAAAGGCTTGAAAGATCTTGAGGAGACATTGACATATCTTTCTGACTTGCTAAACAGTGATACGCTAACACAAAAAGATGTTGATAGTGTGTTGCATGGATTAAAGGGGCTTCTCTTTCAGCTTGGAAACAGTGATGCGGCCAATGAAGCTGAAAAACTGAGATATACCGAAGATATGAATGAGATACGGCAGTGGCTT
>JALTYW010000133.1 GCA_027046415.1 Sulfurovum sp. | reverse complement strand
TTCTTTCCTGCTTCGGTCAGTTCCTTGGCAGCGGCAAGACCGGCGAGGCCGGCACCGACGATCACAGCATCGTATTCGTATATTTTAACGTCCATAACGCTTGCGTCCTTTTTAGTCAGATTTGCACTGATTATAGCGTCCGGTTACTATCAAATGGATTAATTAAAAGGGGATGGGATGTGTTTTTGGGGGAGGCTGTTACACATTTTCCATTCCCAAAAAGAGAATGAAAAGTGCAGCAAATAATGAAAATAAGCGGAGCTGATTATGCTGCCGACTGTGTTGCAAGCTGTTTGAAATTTTCAAACGAAACCAGTGCCAGAGGGATCTCTCTTCCTATGCGTTTTTGGATAGCGGCATAGTGTTTGTTGAACATTGTCAGGTCATCTTCATCTGCGACGATGAGGATCTCTGCACCGCTGTCAAGTGCATCAAGCAGGGTAGTTGCAGCTTTAAGGTAAGCGAGGTTCTCCTGTCTGCCAATCAGTGAGCGTCCGCAAAGCTTTTTTTCGCGTCCAAAGCGTACGACATGGCATCCCGCTGCTTCAATAGCCTCAAATACTTCTGCTTGTGTAGGGGTTTGGGAGTGTGCGGCATAAAATGCCACGCCCTGTCCGTCAAGTGTGTCGATGGTGTGTGCTGCAACGGCTTCTTTAGAGAGCTTTTGGCTTATCTTTTCAAGAAGTCTGTTTTTGGCAGCTGGCTCTGTCATGGCATGAAGTGCTTCTATCGTTTGGGTATGATCCTGTGCATCAAAAAGGTTGTTCTCATATTCGCAGGCATTGAGTCCGTCATACGGATCGCCAATGGCTTCGAGTATCTCCGCTTTGTGTTCACTGCCGTTGCTGATCATTCTATGTGCAAGCAGCAAAATGGCATCACCGATGTAGTCGTGGTTGAACTTGGAGCTTTCAGAAGCGTAGTGCAGGGCATAGAGGCTTTCGTAGTAGGCTTTGTCCTCTTGGGTCGCATAGGGGGCGAGCAGTTCGAAACGCTGCATGAAGTCATCGTCATTGATGATGAGGCAGTGGTTGGAGCGGTAGGAGAGTACAGGATCTATTTGAAGGTCTGAGCCGAGTCTTTCAACGATCTCTCCAACACGATCTTCCCCGGTGACGACCAGTTGATTGATCTTGAAAACAAGTCTCTCTTCGGGGTAGGCGAAGTTCTCGTTCTTGGCTTTAATATTTTTGAGGATCTCCGTTGCTTTGGCATCGGCATCGAGCTTCATGGTAAAGTGTTTGTAGTAAGGAAGGTAGTCTGTCTTGGCATTGAAGAAAAAAGCTTTAACATTCAGGGTATGTTGCATTGTTTCATCCTTTTGATGATAGGGTGGTATAAATTACAAAGATTATAACCTCCTCACTCTTCAAAGAGGAGAAAAAAAGTGTAGTGTATAGATTATAGAGGTAAGTATGTTACAATTTTGCCAAATAAAGTAGATATATGGAGAGAGATGGATAAAGAAGCCTACCTCATTAGCAAACTGCAATCAAAATATGTCGGTGACGATGCGGCAGTGGTCGGAAAAATGCTCTACAGCATGGATGCCTTTTTTGAAGGGACGCACTTCAAGCGCGAATGGATGAACATGGCACAGATCGGGCGCAAAGCAATGCTGGTCAACCTTTCCGATGCCATTGCCATGAATGCCAGACCCAAGTATGCTTTGGTGACTATATCCATCCCCAAATCGATGACAACCGATGAGATCGATGTCCTCATGCAGAGCATGGAACGTACAGCTGCTGAGTATGGATGTGAGATCATTGGGGGCGATACGGTTGGAAGTGACAAACTTCACATCAGCATCGCGCTCATTTCAGAGAGTGACCATCCGCTGCTGCGAAAGGGGCTGCAAACGGGTGACCTGCTTGCCTATACAGGGCTGCTTGGTGAGAGCAAAAAAGATCTTGAAACCCTTTTTAATGGAAAATCCATTGCCCCAAACTCCCGCTTCTACGAACCAGAGCTCAGAGCCGAGTTTATCTACAATGCCCGCTCATTGTTGCATGCTGGGATGGACATTTCCGATGGGCTCTACTGCGATGTCAATAAACTGCTCGATATGAACGATGCCGGTATGGAGATACTGGCTGAGATTGATGAGGCACAGGGATTTAGCGGTGAAGAGTATGAGATGCTCGTTGCGTTTCCCAAAGAACATTTTCAAGAGGTAGAGAAGATTGCGAGGGATTCAGATACAACCATCAGTGTCTTTGCCAAAGTTGTCAAGAATGATACGCGGTTTCCGTGTAAGAGTCATCATTTTTCGTAGAAGTGTTCAGAGTTCAGCGTTCAGTGCTCAGAATTTTACGTTTGTTCACACGCAGAACTTGGGAACATGAAGGAATGTATGATTTAGCCTTGCTTCGTAAGATTACGCTTATTGTACTCCACGATCATCCCGTGAAAACGGGCGTAGTGTAGGGCAAGATCCTCTTTGGGATAATGGCGCTGTATGCCCTCCTGTAGGTAGGCTTTGTATGCGCCATAGTTTTTCAGTTCGATACCGTAGGTTGCCAGCAGCCGTTTGGTGTAGGTGTCTACCACCATTTCTGCTCTGAAACAGCCGTAGTTGAGGATGCTGTCGGCGGTCTCTTCGCCTATGCCTTTCTGTTGCAGAAGCCAGCTGCGTGCTACCTCTTTCTGAAACGTTTCAAAGGTGCCGAACTCCGATTTTATATTTTTTGCTATGGTTTGTAATCTCGGTGCTTTTTGGTTGTAGAAGCCGCTGGGACGTATGCGCTCTTTGAGGCTTGCTTCATCGAGCTCTAAAAAGGTTTCAAGTGTCGTATATCCTTGAAGAT
>JALTYW010000132.1 GCA_027046415.1 Sulfurovum sp. | reverse complement strand
AAGTCTTTGGCAGTGACGGGGTCTATGGTGCAAAAGTCAAGGTGTGTCAGTTCGACACGCTCCGGATGTTCGTCTTTGGTTACCTCAGATTCGATCTGCAATGCTTCATCGACACACTCAGGCGGGAAGGCATCATGACGGTTGAAGAGTGCCAGCGAGATCTTCTCATCAACCCGTGCATCATCCAGATGCCCAAAGACCTCCAATACCTCATCGGTGTCAATGTCGACCTTGAAAACGGTACCGAGTTTAAATGCCTTTAGATCCATGCCGGGCATTTTGACATGTGTTGGCTCACCGGTACGGATGTCAAGCGTCATGAAGTTGCCTGCTGTATCACGATGGGTGTAGGCGATGGTAAAGAGGTGTGCCCTGTCAATGACAGCAACCACTTTACCTGCAGCCCGTCCGCGTCTGGCAATGATGCGTTTGGCAACGACCACATCACCCTCTCTGGCATCGCCAAGATGGTCAGGTTCGATCAGCAGATCTTTTTGCTCTTTGAACTCCGATTCGACAAACCCTCTGCCGTCTTTACCGATGTAGAGTCTGCCTGCGCGGTACAAAGAACCAAGTCGCCAGAGACCGTTGTGCTCTTCTATGGCACCTGCTTTTTGCAGTGCTTCAAAGGCTGCTTGGTTCTCAGGTTCGATGTCTGAAGGCAGACAGCCGTTGGCAAGTTGTACGGCGAAAGCGGTCATGTTCTAAAGCCTCTGGCTTTAGAAGTGAAGAGTGAAGAGTGCGCCCGAGCGAAGTGACAAGTGCCCTTGGGGTAAAGAGTGAAGAGTTGTATTGTACCATTTGTAGGTGTGATTTGTTTTTTCATAAAACAGATTATAGCATAACTGCTTTGGCTTCATAGTTTTATGTCAAATAAGATAATATCTAATATCAAAAGATAGGATAGATTTATGCAAATAAACAAACTGTTCGATACGGCGATCATTGGCGGAGGTGTGGCCGGTACGTCACTGCTCTATACACTGGCAGAGTTTACCGATATGAAAAGTGTTGTGCTTTTTGAGAAGTATGAAGAGCTTGCTATGCTCAATTCCAACCCCAAAGCCAACTCTCAGACCCTGCATGTGGGTGATATTGAGACGAACTATACCTATGAGAAGGCGCAGAAAGTTAAACGTAATGCATCCTACGTGAGCAACTACATCTACAACCGTGACGGATTGGAAGATCTGGGATATGTCAGAGACAAGATGGTGCTGGCAGTGGGAGAAGAGGAAGTATCAAAGCTTCGGGAACGGTATGAGACATTTAAGACGCTCTATCCTTATCTTGAACTGTGGGATGGTGACTTTTTGCGGGAGCATGAGCCCAAACTGATGGAAGAGCGTACCGAACCGGTGCTTGCGATGGGCGCCAGAGAGCAGATCACGACGGTGGACTATAAACGGTTGAGCGAGTCTTTTGCCGAAGATGCGCTCGCTACGGACAAAAACATCCAGCTGCACTACAATGAAGAGGTGACCGAGATACGCAAAGAGAAGAATGGGAACTATGTGCTTTGTACCCAAAACGGGGAGTTTCATGCCAGAACCGTGGTGGTCAATGCCGGTGCCTACTCGCTGCTGTTTGCGCAGGAGATGGGCTTTGGGCATGAGTATGCCATTTTGCCAATAGGGGGCAGTTTTTTCTTTACCAAAGAGAAGCTGCTGAATGCAAAAGTCTATACCATGCAAAATCCCAAACTCCCTTTTGCTGCCATTCACGGTGATCCGGATTGTACACAGGCGTGGCATACCCGTTTTGGTCCTACTGCATTTGCATTGCCGAAACTGGAGCGGTACCACTCGCTGCATGTCAAAGATCTGCTGCATGCACTTAACATTGATAAAGATGTTACAAAAGTCTATCTGAATCTGTTTGCCGACAGTACCATCAGACGATACATCCTAAAGAACTTTATTGAAGAGATACCGCTTGTAGGGAAAGAGGTTTTCATTGAGGATGCACGCAAGGTCATCCCCAGCCTCTGCGTGGATGATTTGACATTTGCCGAAGGGTATGGAGGGATGCGGCCGCAGATCATTGACAAACAGAAACATGAACTGCTGCTGGGGAAGCCAAGATTTCAGAAGATGGCATCATCTTCAACATGACACCAAGCCCCGGTGCAACCAGCTCACTGGCGATCGCGATGCAGGATGCTATAGCCTTGTGTGAACATCTTGGCTGTACATTTGACCACGCAAAGCACGCCCAAAGGATCCAGAACAGATTATTAGGTAGCCTATAGTTGTTTCAGTTCCTCCAAACGGGCAATGCGTGCTTCGGTACTTGGATGGGTGCTAAACAGCTCTCTCATCGAAAAATCTTTCCCCGTAAAGGGGTTGATAATGAACATGTGTGCTGTCTGCGGGTCGGCTTCTGGCAGTGTCATCTGTCTGGCATAGTTGTCGAGTTTGGCAAGTGCAGACTGCAGCCACTCCGGATGCCCTGTCATGCGTGCGGCACCTTCGTCTGCCAGAAATTCACGGTTTCGGCTCACTGTCATTTGGATGATGGTGGCAACCATCGGCATGAGGATCATCATTGCGATCATCACAATGGGGTTGGGTCTGTCCCTGTCCCCGCCGCCAAAGAACATACCGAAGTTGGCAAGCATCGCAATGGCACCGGCAAGGGTCGCGGCAACCGTACCGATGAGGATGTCATAGTGTTTGACATGGCTGAGTTCATGGGCAATAACCCCCTCTATCTCCTTTTCATCAAGTAACTGCAGCAATCCTTCCGTGACCGCTACCGCAGCATGTTCATGGTTTCGTCCCGTGGCAAAGGCATTGGGCTGCTGCTCGGGGATGATGTAGAGCTTTGGC
>JALTYW010000131.1 GCA_027046415.1 Sulfurovum sp. | reverse complement strand
TGATGCGGTCATCTATACCCTGCTTGTGATCATGATCTTCCTTGGGAACTTCCGTGCCATTGTAGCAGCGGGGCTTTCCATCCCGATGGTCTTCTTCTCAACCATGGCGATCATTTGGCTGACAGGCGGAGAGCTCAATATCGTTATCTATACGGCGATCATCCTCGCACTGGGAATGCTCACTGATGACGCAGTCGTGGTGCTGGAGAATATTGAACGGCATTTGACTGAAGGGCATGAGAAGCTTGAAGATGCCATTACCAAAGGAACCAAAGAGGTGCTCAGCCCGGTCTTTGCAGGTACCATCGCGACCATTGCCATTCTCTTCCCGCTGATGTTCATTGGAGGATTCCCTGAAAAGATATTCAGACCGCTCATTGAAACGCTCATTATTGCTCTGCTGGTAAGCTGGTTCCTCTCCATCACGTTCATTCCGCTGCTCTCCAAGTGGCTCTACCGTAACGGGGTTGGCAAGACAAAAGTAGAAGGGTGGTTCGAGTGGTTCTATCAGCATACCATCGGAAAACTGGTCGATCCCTACGAGGGTATCATCCGCTTCTCCAACGGCAAGTTCTGGTTTGCAAGACGTATGGTATTGACTATGGGGGTTATTATGATATTGGTGATGAGTATGAAAAACATCATGCCGACCATCGGTAAAGATGCCATGCCGCCGATGGATACGGGGATCATTAAAGCACAGATCGCTTTCAGTGCCAACGAAACAGTTGAGAGTGCTGAGCGAAAAATTCAGCCCTTCCTCAACTGGCTGGACAAACAGAAGTGGGTCAAGATGAGCTCTGTAGCATTCGGTACGGAGCCGGGAGTGCTGAGCCTTGGTTCAGGAAATCTGCCGGCTGAAGCGACCATTACCATCAATGCGGTCAACCGTTTCAAACGTAAAAAGACGATGTGGCAGCTTGAAGATATTATCCGCCAGAAGCTTTCCCATCTGGAAGGGCTCAAGCGTAACGATGTCTTTGACTTTGGTGCAACGGCACTCTCCTCCATTAAAGCAACGGTCGATACACGTCTGAGTTCGCCGTATGTCGATGCACTGCCAAACAAGGCACATGAAGTAGCCAAAGCGATGCAGGATGTCAAGGGGCTGACATCGGTCAGTACCAGTTGGGACAAAGACTTCATGGAAGTGGAAATGGACATTGATGAGAACAAAGCGCTCAGCTATGGCATTACCCCGTATCAGATCGCGATGCAGCTGCCGATCAAAGGGCAGGTAGTAGGGCTCAATGCCGACTTCCAGTCAATGAACACACAGGTGGTCAGACTCTACCTTAAAGGGAAGTTTTCTGAGAATATAGAGACCCTCAGACTGTTGCCTATTACCACGCCAAGTGGTGAGATCCCGCTCTCACAGGTGGCGATGCTCAAGCGTCACATGACCTTTGCGAAGATCGAGCGTGACAAGATGCTCTACAGTGTTGATGTCAACGGCTACCGTGCCAAACGTCCGGTAACACACCTGACTGATGATACTGTTGCAGCACTCAAAGATGCCAACATCAGCGACATTCAGATTGATCAGACCGGGGATATCGCACAGATCCATGACAGCTTCAAACGGATGCTTAAAGCCATTGGACTGGGTGTCATCATTCTGATCATGACGCTGATCGCGATCTACCGTTCGGTCAGACTGGCGTTCATTATGATTTTGGTACTGCCGCTTTCACTCATTGGTGCAGCGTGGGGAATGCTGCTCTTTGACAAACCAAGCTGTATGCCAAGCCTTTTGGGGATACTGCTGCTCTTTGGGATTATCATTAAAAATGCCGTACTGCTGATTGACTTCTATCAGTCCTACCGAGAGCAGGGTGAAAGTCCGTTTGACAGTGCACAGGAGGCGGTGCGTGTGCGTTTCCGTCCTGTGATGATGACAGCTTTTGGTACAATTGCGGGGATGATTCCCATCGCACTGGAACAGGCAGTGGGGCTGGAACGCCTTTCACCGCTTGCCGATGTTGCCATTGGGGGTCTACTGGTCGGGACACTGCTGACACTGGTCTATGTACCGATGTACGCGTACATTTTTGACAGTGGGAACAAAAAGACAAATCCGCTTGAAAAAGTGGAAGAAGCCATCATATCATAGGAGGTTGATGTTGGATTGGAAAGCGTTCTTCGCCTATGGCGAAAAGGTACCCGGATATGAAGTACGGGTACTTAACGAGAGAGAGGCGCGTGCAGCAGCAGCGATTTTGTTTGTAGGTGCTTTTTTGGGGCTTGTGAACGGGGTAATGCTTGGTACGGCTGTTTTTTCAAAATACTTTGTTACTTTCTTTGCCATCGACTTTACGATACGCATCATCCAGCCGCGCTATGCGCCAAGCCTGATGCTGGGGCGCTTTTTCGTGCAGAACCAGAAGCCGGAATATGTCGGCGCGGCACAGAAGCGTTTTGCATGGGCACTGGGGTTCATACTGGCATGGCCAATGTTCTACTATTTGGTCATTCATTTTGAGCCAAACCCTATCAAGGTACTGGTCTGTCTGATCTGTATGGCGCTGCTCTTTTTCGAATCGGCATTCTCCATCTGTCTTGGGTGTAAGATCTTTGAGTGGATCAAGCGAAAAGACCCCAAATACTGTCCCGGCGGCGTCTGTGAAATGAACATCAAAGAGCCTATTCAAAAGTTCGACCCTGTTCAGAAAGTCATTCTGATTGCAACGGTACTGATTATGGGTTACGGGATCTACGCCTACTTTACCAAACTGCCCGACAGGACGGTGTTTGTCAAAAAGATGAAAACGCTCTTTATGACCAAAGCACAGCTTGAAGCCATTCAGAAGGCAAAAGAGAAAGCCGAAGAGGAAGCCTT
>JALTYW010000130.1 GCA_027046415.1 Sulfurovum sp. | reverse complement strand
CTGTTAGTGACCGTGATTTTGCACTGGAGATTCTTTTCAATATTGCAACGATGATGATGCATATGAGCCGTTTGAGCGAAGAGCTTATTTTGTGGAGTGCAGCTGAGTTTAAGTGGGTGACACTCTCGGATAGACATGCCACAGGCAGTTCGATCATGCCGCAAAAGAAAAATCCTGATATTCCTGAACTGCTGCGTGGTAAAACCGGACGAGTGAATGGCAATCTTGTGGCACTGCTGACTGTGATGAAGGGGTTGCCGCTTGCCTATAACAAGGATATGCAGGAGGACAAGGAGGGTGTCTTTGATTCGGTCAAGACGGCACTGCTCAGCCTGCAGGTGCTCAATGAGATGATCGCTGATATGACAGTGAACAAGGAAGCGATGGAGGCTGCCTGTATGGTGGGACACCTTACCGCAACAGATTTGGCGGATTATCTGGTCAAAGAGGCAGGTATCCCGTTCCGTGATGCCTATCATATTACCGGCAATGTCGTCAATCTTGCCGAAGAGAAAGGCAAAGATATTTCCGAACTGACACTTGAAGAGCTTCAAAGTATCGATGCACGTATTGGTAAAGATGTGGTTGAGATGCTTGACAATCGTGCCTCTATGAACGCCAGATGTTCTGAGGGCGGTACAGCGACGGAACGTACATTGGAACAGGTTGCACAGATGAAGGCATGGATCAGTATACAGTATAATCAAAAGTAAATAGTGTAAAAAAGGATTATGGATGAATGTATCACTCGAATATTTGGGAGAGAAAAAATTTAAAGCAAACACAACAAAGTCAAGCTATATTCTTGACTGTAAAGAGATAACCCCTGTAGAGTATTTTGCTACGGGGATCATCGGGTGTACCGGGATCGATCTGGTGGTGATGGCTGAGAAGGATGGATATGCTGTAAGCAATTATAAAGTCAGTGCAGAAATAGAACGGCAGATGGAAGTACCGATGAAGTTTGCTTCACTGCATATTATCTATGACTTTGAAGGCTCTTTTGATCCGATAAAAGCCAAGCGTTATATTCTTGCATCACTGGAAAGTTACTGTACGACGGTCAATTCGATCCGTGATTCGGTAAAGATCAGCTATACGATCATCTACAATGGTGAGACGATTGCTGAGAAAGAATCGATTGCATCCGGAAGCGGTGGTAATGTTGAGATTGAAGACGGTTTTGGCGGAGCGTGCTGCTCCTAAAAACAGCACCTAAAGTGCTTTATGCGGATCTTCATGGCTGTGATCCCATCTTAGTTTTCCTCCGCCAAGTAGATGGAAATGCAAATGGAAGATTTCCTGTCCTCCATCGCTTCCATTATTGGTGACAAGCCGATACCCGGTTTCGTCCACGCCGACTTTCCTTGCAACTTCTTGAATAAAAGGGGTCATCTTTGCCATTATTTCTCCATCAACACTTTGAAAGTTCTCCACATGTTTTTTGGGGATGATCAGCACATGGATGGGTGCTTTTGGATAAAGATCATGAAAGGCAAGAAAATCCTCGTTTTCATGAACAGTATTGTTGGGGATCTCCCCGTTGACGATTTTACAAAAAATACACATAGTAGCTATCCTTCACTCTTTTTGGCAATTATAGCACACTAAACCGCACTATTAGTAATTTTAGGATAAAATCCCACATCTCTCGATAGAAAACAGCATTCGCCACAACCATCGTATGCAAGTTTTCTCTTTCGATATTTGGGATAAAATCCCGGTAATTATTATGCGATAAATGGAGCATTATGGAGAATTTGGAAGCAAAGATTACTCAGGCTGATTCGCTTGAAGCACTTGAAAAGGTACGTATTGAACTTTTTGGGAAAAAGGGGCTGCTGGCCGCTGAGTTTGCCAAAATGAAAGATATCCCAGGACCTGAGAAAAAAGCGTTTGCCCAGGGACTGAATGAGAAGAAAGCAGCACTTCAGCAGGCGTTTGATGCCCGCTACGAAGTGCTCAAGGCAGAAGCTGTAGAGACGATGCTCAAAGCTGAAGAGATTGATGTTTCGCTCTATGGCACTTTGGCACAAAAAGGGGTACTCCATCCGGTCATGGAGACGATGGACAAGATCATCGACTATTTTGTGGCACTGAATTTCTCCGTCGAGACAGGTGGTATGATAGAGGATGATTTCCATAACTTCGAAGCGCTCAATCTGCCAAAATACCATCCTGCACGTGATATGCAGGATACCTTTTACTTTAAAGACGGTGGGCTGCTGCGTACCCATACCTCTCCGGTACAGATACGTACCATGCTCAAAGAGAAACCATCCATCCGTATGATTGCGCCGGGGACGGTTTTCAGACGTGATTATGATGTGACCCATACACCGATGTTCCATCAGGTAGAAGGGCTTGTGGTCGATGAGAAAGGAAAGGTCTCCTTTGCCAACCTCAAGGCGATTCTGACCGATTTCCTGCAGTATATGTTCGGGGATGTCGATGTGCGTTTCCGTCCAAGTTTCTTCCCGTTTACCGAACCCTCTGCTGAAGTGGACATAAGCTGTATCTTCTGTGGCGGAGAAGGATGCCGTGTCTGTTCGCATACCGGATGGATCGAGATACTCGGATGCGGGATTGTTGACCCCAATGTATTTAAAGCGGTGGATTATGAGGATGTCAGCGGGTATGCCTTTGGTCTTGGTGTAGAGCGTATTGCGATGCTGATGCATCAGATTCCCGATCTTAGAAGCCTGTTTGAGGGTGATATTCGTTTGTTGGAGCAGTTTAGATGATAGTAACAAGATCGTGGTTGAATGAATTTATAGACCTAAGCGGGGTTTCGGACGAGACACTGTACGAGACCTTTAATGCCATCGGTCTTGAGGTCGACAGCATGGAGAAGATCGAGATCGACCCAAAGGTTGTTATCGGAA
>JALTYW010000129.1 GCA_027046415.1 Sulfurovum sp. | reverse complement strand
CGGTATCGATAACAGTCACATTCTCTTCGTCACGTCCCACTTCGGGGTCATCCCACTGATTGACAAAGACAACCCGTATCTTATCCTCGACAAGACGAATATTTTTCAGTGTATAAAGAGCATCTTCCTGGTTCTCCATCACAATGAAAACATGGGAGAACTTCACCTCATCCATTATGTGTCTAATACGTGCATAGCTGGTCGGGTCCGCCTTGATGAGGGTAATGTTCTTACCCATCTTTTCAGGTGTCACCCCTTCATTGAAACAGGTAACATAGTAGCGGTTCTCGGCAACACGTTTGCGCCCCACCCACTCCACAAAATGTTTGGCAATGCTGCCGTCTGCAAGTATCAGTATGTTCTTCATTTATGCCCTAATGCGATATAATCTCTCATTCGATTTAAGAGGATATTATAACACAATGCAATTTCAGATAGATAAAACCGACGGCAACGCCAGAGCCTGCACCATCAAAACTGCACACTCCACTATCCAGACACCCGTTTTCATGCCCGTTGGGACGGTAGGTGCTGTCAAAGCACTCGATGCCACAGACCTGCAAACTTTTCTCAAACCGCAGATCATTCTTGCCAACACCTATCACATGTATATCCGCCCGGGGGATGATGTAGTTGCCAAGATGGGGAAACTGCACGGCTTTACCAAATTTCCAAAGAGCTTCCTCACTGACAGCGGCGGTTTTCAGGCATTTTCACTGAGTGACAATGTCAAGATTGACGAAGGGGGTATCACCTTCCAAAGCCACCTTGACGGCTCCAAACACTACTTTACCCCCAAAAAGGTCATAGACATCCAGCACAACCTCGGCTCGGACATCATGATGATCCTTGATGACCTTGTCGCCCTCCCCGCCACACAAGAGCGCATCGCTGCCAGTATCGACCGAACAACACGCTGGGCGAAAGAGAGCATAGAGTACTTCCGTGCCAAACAAAAAGAGGGTATCGGAATCGATCAGAACATCTTCGCCATCATACAGGGCGGTACTGACAAAGCCTTTAGAGAGAAGTCTGCCAGAGAGCTGTGTGCCCTTGATTTTGACGGCTTTGCCATCGGTGGACTGAGCGTGGGAGAGTCAAATAAAGATATGTACGAAACCGTTGCATGGACCACCCCATTCATGCCCAAAGAGAAGCCGCGCTATCTTATGGGTGTAGGCACCCCGGAAGATCTGGTAGAAAATGTCTATCGAGGGGTAGATATGTTCGACTGTGTCATGCCCACACGCAACGCCCGTAACGGAACGCTCTTTACCTCTTTTGGCAAAGTCAACATCAAAAAAGCCTGCTTTACTACCGACGAGTCCCCCATAGACCCGGAGTGCGGCTGTATGGTCTGCCAAACCTACTCACGTGCCTACCTGCGCCACCTCTTCCGCGCAAGAGAGATCACCTACTTCCGTCTGGCGACCATCCACAACCTCTACTACTATCTTGATTTGATGAAGCAGATAAGAGAGGCGATCCTCGAAGAGCGGTTTGAGGCGTTTAGAGAAGAGTTTTACAATAAGCGTGCACAATGATCCCCTTTAACAAACTCGGATGGGCATTTCACCGTTTTGGCAAGCGTATCTACCCGCAGGAGGTACGCCAGAGTCTCTGTCGTTTTCTTGACGCACTCCCATCAGAGGCAAAGGTACTCGATGTCGGTGCAGGGACAGGGGTGCTGTGTGAGCTTTCATTGGCATGCCGGGATGATCTTGTACTGACCGCTGCCGATCCTGCCAAAGGCATGCTCCAATACTGTGGTGAACATGTACAAACAGTGGTTGCGCCTGCTGAAACACTTCCTTTCGACAACGACAGCTTCGATGCAGTACTGATGGGTGAAGCACTGCACCATTTCCGTGATGTCGATGCAGCCTTTTTGGAAATAAAACGTATACTCAAACCAAACGGAATGCTTTTTATCTACGACTTCAACCCCAAAAAACTAAAAGGAAAACTGATTGCCAAAGGGGAAATACTGCTTGGAGAACCGGGTAATTTCTTTGAACCTTCTATACTTGCAACAAAACTTGCAACTTTTGGATTTAAAGCAAACAGTGAACAATACGGATACCGTTACACTCTCCATGCCAAAATGCTACCGCAGTAGCATTGCTTCTTTCACCGTACATGCTATGATGCTGAAAAAAAGGAGTAGACATGAGTCACAGACATAAAGCGAAGATAGAAAAGGTATTTGAACATCCGACATCAGCCAACATTGATGTCAAAAAACTGATTGCCTCACTTGAGCATTACGGCGTAAAGGTAGAACTTACCAAAAAGCATAAAGCAAAGCTCTTCTACAATGAAAGTGAATTTGTACTGCCGCTTCCACACGGTGACCATCTGCCAAAAGATGAAGTCGTACTGCTGCGACACTGGCTTGAAGAGATCGGGCTGACACCTGAAAACGTTGAATAGTATTAACTTCTGCGTCTCTTTTCAAGTATCCACTCCCGCGCCTCTTTGCGTTGGGAGAACGGAAAGTGTTTTATTTCTGCAGAGACAAAATGGGATGCTATCTTCTCTGCAAAGTCGCCAATGGCTGAATCTGTTATAAAGGCAAGGTGTTTGACCTTTTTGTGATGGTTTTTAATGAATTTTAAATGTTCACTTAAAGCGGCAAAATCCTCCCACCCGGGGAAAGACTCTGCAGCAATGATCAACCCGGACAGTTTGCCATGTTCTTCTATAAACGGATCAATAATCTTGACTGCTGTTTCAAAATCTGTTGCACTCAATGCACCGTCTGGTTCCAGTGTTACAACTGCCTTCTCTTTGTCAAGGGTGATACTCAGCATCGGTTTCCTTTATCGATTGTGATAGTCTCCAACAGACATCATAACAACATATTGCTAAAAATAAAATTAAAAAATA
>JALTYW010000128.1 GCA_027046415.1 Sulfurovum sp. | reverse complement strand
GATATATAATATCTTCAAATCATTTTAATGAAAAGGAAGAAATCCACTATGGCGGAAAAAAGTATGAATAATGTCGACCAGATCAGAGACCTTATCTTCGGTCCTCAAATGAAAGAGTTTGAAGAGAAGTTTGCAACACTGGGAAAAACCCTCACTGACGTAGAGAAGAAGATTATGCAGGCATTCAAAGAGTCTCACAGCAAGCTCCAAAAAGAGACTGAACGTTCTCTGGAAGCACTGGAACAGAAGATCGACAACCTTGCGACTGCAACACAGAAAGAGCGTACAAAACTCAAAGAGCTTATCGATACGACCGATGAGACACTCCAAACGCAGCTGCAAAACCAGAAAAACGAGTTTTTGACCAAACTCAAGATCATGAAAGAGAATATCGAAGACGAGAACACCAAAATGCGCGACAATCTTTCTGAGATGAAAGCGCAGATCGAGTCGACTCTTCAGGAAGGACTCTCTACTCTTGGCAACGAGAAACTCTCGCGTGATGCAATGGCAGGGATGCTGCTTGACGTTGCAATGAAGATACAGGGAACTGATGTGGGTTCTCTTTTGACAGAGGAGTCAAAAACTGAATCAAAATGATACAGAGCTTGAACGGCTGAAGTCACTGCTTCTGCCCGATGAGCTCGCACTGCTGAAAGAACTGGCATCGAAGGTTGAACACCTTGAGTTTGAGACGCTTGACCCGGAAGCGATCAAGGCAAAACTGCTTCCGCTTTTTGACGATCTGCTCTTGAAACGTTTGCAGGCAAAGGATGAAGAGACCATAGATATTCTCTCTTCCTACCTTGCGCAGATCATCTCCAAAAATGCAGCACAAAACCCGGAGTCATTGAGCCATGCACTCCAAAGTGTCATCTCTCCTGCCATTGCACAGGAAATTGCCGACAACAAAGAGACAATGATCGATGCACTCTATCCCATCATGGGTGGGATGATCTCCAAGTATGTCACCAATGCCATCAAAGAGATGATGGAGCAGATCAATGAAAAGATAGAAGACGGGCTCTCTTTTGACCGCTACAAACGTAAACTCAAATCCAAACTCACCGGGGTCAGCGAAACCGAACTCCTGCTTGAAGAGGCTTCCGATGCCCAGATAAAAGCACTCTTTGTCATTCAAAAAGAGACAGGGCTGCTCATTGCCGCTGCACAACATGGTGAAAACGAGATAGATGATCCGCATATTGTCGCCTCCATGGCAAGTGCCATCAAGGACTTTGTCAACGACTGGATGAAAAATGCCGAGCAGACACAGGAAGTACAACTGCTTAGCTACGGAAACGCTACACTCTACATAGAGAGTGCCGGCTCTGTCTATATGATCGCGTTTCTTGATGCAGAACCAGACTACGATCAACGTGCAAAGATACACGGTTTTTTTGCAAAAGTAGTGAAAGACTACAGTGACTTTTTTCACTCTTTCAATGGAGACAACAATGCAGAGGAGATAACGGCACTTCAGCAGAAGATGCTCGAATTTCTTGCATCTGAAAACAGCCATCTTCCCAAACAGCATCCAACCCAAAAACATAATCCTCTCAAATTCGTCGGCATTACACTCTTGGTTGGTCTGCTGGGATATGCCGGCTATCTTGCCAAAAATGCCTACACCTATCATCAGCTTGAGACGCAGATAGCCAAACTGACAGGTGAACACATTTCTCTTGAAAAGGCCTCTGACGGGTTGCATCTTGAGGGGTCGCTTCACTCCGTGAGGCATATGCCCAAAATCCTCGCTTTTTTACAGGAGCAGGGGTATCCCAAAACAGTCAATGAACTCTACCTTCCTGCTGAGGAGGTTGAAGAGGCTATCCGTACCTTAAGAGAACAGAACAGTATGTTTGGCAAAAAGATGGCTGCACTCGATGCCAACATCAGCCATATACAAAAAAACCTTACTGAACAGATAGGCAACAGACTCAACGCCAAGATCGCTGATCTGAACAAAACGATAGCAAACCTCTCCCAAAAAGAGAACAGGCTTGAGCATACCTACAGGGAAGTTCAGAAGAAACTCGATGCAGCCGCTGCGATTGCCTATGTAAAACACAATGCCATTGCGCGTTTGGCAAAACATTTTGGAGAGAGAAAGACCTTCTTCCCTAAAACAGGTGCACTCGATTTTGCCAACAATAGTCTGTTTCAAGCAGGCAAGAGCGAGCCTCAGCCCCAAGCCCTTGAAGCATTTGACAAAGATGCACTGCGCTATATCCAAACACTCATGGAAGATGTCGCCATACGCCCCTACATCAAACGCTTCATGATAGAAAGCTTTACAGACACTTCCGGAAGCCACACCCTCAATGAAACACTCTCACGCGAACGGGCAGAGAAGATCGCACAGCACCTGCAAACACTTCCACAGATACAACGACGCTACGGTATCCCCCACCTGTTTACTGCACGAGGCAGGGCAGAAAGCGCCCCCATCATCGTCAACGGCATAGAGGACAAAGAGGCATCCAGACGCATACGCATACGCTTCGAGCTTGACGAGAAGAAAATCCTTCAAAGCCTGCAAAAAGTACTCAATATGGAAAAAAACGATTTTGCCGGGAAAAGTAGTGAAAATTAAGCTTTCGTTTAAGCCAAATGCATTATAATCTCACCCACAAAACGACTTGGAGACGTGGGTGAGTTGGCTGAAACCACACCCCTGCTAAGGGTGCGTATCCTAACCGGGTACCGAGGGTTCGAATCCCTCCGTCTCCGCCATCCATGAACTACAAAACCGTAACAATCTCTACAACAATCCGTAACAATACAAAACACTATCTCCAAAGTAACACCAAAGAAGAGAAGCAGTAAGCAAAGGTAGGATGGTTGGGGTAGAGCAATTAACTACGCTAAAATTGCTTCTCAAACCCCTTGATCCGACCTTCTATCTTCCGA
>JALTYW010000127.1:1841-2918 GCA_027046415.1 Sulfurovum sp. | reverse complement strand
CTGCAAACCCTTCAAGCAGCTCGCGCATCTTGCTTCCTTTTGCCGTAATGGTAAAGGACTCCCACTTGGTCTTGTCGATATCACTACAGAAGACTTCTGGCTTTCCAAACGCAGCATCTTTGGCAGCGATCTTCTTCCACAGGTGCCATACAGCCCCCTCACTTGTATCCAGCACCGGTGCGGTATCGGTACTGCCAAGCGATGAATTTTCTGTCATGGAACCGTTGGTGAAAAAGACAAGATCATCTGCAGTTGTTGCTATGGTCTCTTCCTGCCCCTCTTTGAGCAGATGAATGGCTGTAACGGTTTTGCTCTCATCCTCTATGGCAATGTCAAGGTCTGTGACAGCAGTGTTAAAGACAAAGTTCACCCCTTTGGCTTCAAGATGCTTTTTCAGCGGAAGCACCAATGAGTCGTACTGGTTATACTTGGTAAAGACAAGCCCTCTCATGGTGCTCATGCCCGGTACAAGGTGGATAAAACGCTGCACATAGCGCTTCATCTCCACCACACTGTGCCAAGGCTCGAACGCAAACATGCTTCTCCAGTAGAGCCACATATCTGTCTCAAAAAAGGAGCTGTCAAAGTACTCTTCTACCGTTTGTGTGCCGAGGTCTTCCTCTTTTGTGAGGATGAGCTTTGTCAGTTCATTGAGGTTCTTTTCATGCAGTCCGAGGTCGGTTCTGCGGTGCTTCTCTCCCCGGTTGTAGATGACACGCACTTTGGAGAAGTTGGGGTCGATCTCGTTGAGTTCTCTAAACTCATCCAGTACAGTTCGCCCCTCCTCTTCGATGGAAGGTATCTCGCCAAAAAGATCCCACAGACACTCATAGTGCGCCTCCATCTCCCTGCCCCCACGGGCGACAAACCCCTCTTCAGGACTCCCCACACCGTCAAGCGCACCCCCGCTCACACCGTCTTGCTCAAATATGGTGATCTGACCACCCTCCATATGCCCATCTCGCATCAGATACTCCGCAGCCGCCAAGGATGCAATGCCTGAGCCTATCAGAAAAGCACGCTTTTTCTCAATGCCTTCAGGTTTTCGTGTATGGATTCGTTGGTAGTTGTTCATCA
>JALTYW010000127.1:0-1831 GCA_027046415.1 Sulfurovum sp. | reverse complement strand
AGGTAAAGTATATCTAAAGGGGTTTAAAAAATATCATACACTCACGACGAACAACTCACATGCGACACCCCTGCGATGTCAAAAAGATCGGCAGGTTTCTTTCGGTAGTATTTACCCTCCACCGCTTCAGGCTGTTCCTCATAAGGATCGGTCATCACTTCCATGATCTCCTCAATAAGGCTGTAGTCACCACGCTGTGCTGCTTTGTAGGCAGGTACGAGGATCCACTCGCGCAGGGTGTATTTGGGGTTGGTCTTTTTCATCTGTGCAGAGAGTGCCGTACGTGACTCTGGTGTATCTGCATCGATGGCACTTCGCCACGTTTCAAGCCACACTCGCCATCGCTTTAGAAGGGCTTCATTGTCAGCATTGGCATAGAAACTCCTCGTAAGCGGTGTGATATCATCAGGGATATGAGAGAGTTCTCTAAAAAAGATCGTGTAATCCACCGTTGTCTCCATCATCAGACGCATTAGATCGTTGAAAAGTTCGGCATCAAATTGCTGCAAGCCAAGTTTGGAAGCCCACATCTGTATCATCTGTGCTTGCATAAGGAGTGGGAATGCCTTTTGTACCTCATCCAGTCTCTTTAGTGCCTCTGAGTCATGCTGTAACAGCGGGCGAAGTGCCAAAACAAACATCTTGAAGTTCTGCTCCGCCGCTTTGGGTTGGTTGAGAAAGGAAAAGTGCCGCCCTCCACCCGTCCATGGTTGATAATAGGGGTCAAATGCATCCATAAACCCAAATGGTCCATAGTCAAGCGTGAAACCGCCAACGGCACAGTTGTCACTGTTAAAATTCCCCTGACAGTACCCTACCCGTATCCAGTTGGCTACCAGTGCGCTCAGACGCTTGCCAAAGGCACGGGCAAGCTGCACCGCCTGCACTGTAAGCGGCTGTGAAGTGTCGACCTCCTCGCTGTACTCACGGGTAATGATGTAGCGCACCATCTCCTCAAGCTCCTCCATCGCCTGCGGGTGCTCTTTTTTGCGTGCACGGCGTCCAAAGAGTTCAAGCTGCCCTACACGCAGGAACGAGGAGGCAACACGCGTGGTAATAGCAACTGGCTCTTCTATCATCACTTCGGGGTCTCTGGAGTGTGATCCCTCATTAAACCATGGGCGTCTAACCGTTTCGGTCGTGGAGGTGTAAAGCGTCAAGGAACGTGTGGTAGGCACACCAAGCGCATGCATGTGTTCTTGCGCCAGAAACTCCCGCACACTTGAGCGCAGCACCGCACGCCCATCCGCACCCCGGCAATAAGGCGTACGTCCGCCGCCTTTGAGCTGCATCTCCCACCGCTTGCCGTTCAGCACTCCCTCGTAGATGGAGATTGCGCGCCCGTCACCATACCCGTTACCGGTACCAAACGGACACTGCTCATAGAGCTCCGTACCGTAAATAGAGAGCGCATACCCCGTTGCCCAGCCGTGTGCTCTCAGCGGTTTGGGAAGATCGGAAGCATCGCCGCTGAACATCCGCATAAAAGGCTCTGAAGTTGCCAACGCATCTGACAAGCCAAGCTCTTTGAAAAACTGCCTGCTGTGCGATACATAAACAGGATTGGTTATAGGTGTAGGCTTTACTGGTACATAGTGCCCGCTAAAGACCTGCCGCGGGTCGTAGTCTCTGCCCTCTTCACTTGCTTGCGGGTCTGGCTGCAGGGTTTCAAGCAGTAAGTAGTCAGCATGCTTGGCAAAGGCTTCAAGGCTCTCGATGGGTGTGGTGTGCATCTCTTGTGTCATAGTGCTTCCTTCTAATTAGGAGTATATTAGTCTTATTTATACTATAGCAAAGTAAGTTGAAGCACTGCTGACAAACGATTGAAACC
>JALTYW010000126.1 GCA_027046415.1 Sulfurovum sp. | reverse complement strand
AAGCGTACGGTAGTAGTTTGCCCTGAATCGTCCGATTCCTGGAAGAAGCAGAGCGAAGTCGAGTTCGTTGTACTCTTCAAAGTGTTGTTTCTGTTTTTCGGTGATGAGAGAGTATGCCATCTCTTCGATATCTTCACCTGTCAGCTTTGGAAGATTGACCGGCTTGAGTTTTCCGTCAAGTCTGATCTGGGGTTCTGAGCGGCTTACAAGGTGAAGGTCTGATGCGCCGTGTGCAACAACGCTTTGAAGCAGTTTTTTGATGTCAAATGTAGCCATAGATATCCTTTAGTGGGGTAGTTTCTCTAAATATTCAGATTCATTATAGCCAATTATTACTTTTTCATCAAAGCATATAACCGGGCGTTTGATCAACATGTTCTCTTTTGCAAGCCACTGTATCTTTTCCTCATCACTTAGATTCAGCTCTTTAAGTTTCAAGGTACGATAGGTAGTGCCGCGTGTATTGAAAAGTGTTTTAAGGTCTGCCTTGTCAAGCCACGACCGTATGATCGTCTCATCGACAGGTGTTTCTCTAAAGTCAATAAAGCGGTAGGGAATATCGTGTGCTTTGAAGTACTTAAGCGCTTTTCGGACACTGTCACAGTTTTTGATGCCGTAAATCTCAACCATGATGACCTGTGCCTACTCTATGATTGCAGGAACAATGAAGAAGTCATCTGCTGCATCAGGTGCATGAGAGAGAATGTCGGATGCAACGGTACTGCTGTTACGGGGTATGTCTTCACGCAGCGGTGTACCCCCATCAAGTGTTGAAAAGGTGGGACTCAATCCGTCTGTGTCAAGTTCATTCAGATTGTCGATATAACCGAGAATTTCGGAGAGCTGCCCCATTACCTCCTCTTTTTTGTCATCTGCAATACGAAGGTGGGAGAGTTTTTCAAGTTTGGCTAAAAGTGTATGATCTATCTGCATAGTATGGTGCCTATTTGTAAATTTGGTGATTTTTCTTATTATATATTAATTTGGTTTAAGATATAACTACATACAATCGTCTCATAAATCTACAAAAGAAGGATATCGATATGATGCAACAACTGGATATGAGTTCCCCGGAGTTTCTTGAAGAGTTGGAAAAGACAAAGAAGTTTACAGACAAAGTATGTAACCTGTTCGGCTTTGAATACCATCCCAATGAAGATGTCAACGAGGGTGTCATTATGGGGTTGGCACGAAATAAAATGCTTTATGGCAAACGTTTTTGCCCCTGTTTCATGGTGGAAGAGGATCCGAACAAACCAGGAAAGTACAAGAGTGTGGATGACCGTGTATGCCCTTGCCCTCCGGCATTGGAAAAAGAGATCCCAGAAGAGGGGAAATGCCACTGTGGTATTTTCTGTACACCGGAGTTTGTGAAAGAAAACAGTTAAAAAATATTTTTGGGTATAATACGCGACTATTTTTTAACAGTGAGGTAATAAGATGCACGAACTATTGAGTAAAACAGACATCACGTCCAGTGATCTTCAAACATTGCTGGACGCACGTCAAAAGGGTGAAGCGGATTTCCTGCTTGTTGATGTCCGCGAACAGATGGAGTACGATATGGGTCACATCAAAGGAGTAGACCTTTTGAAGCCAACATCGACATTTCAGGAATGGGCTGAGGGTTTTTTTGAAGAATACAAGGGAAAAAAACCGGTGATCTTTACCTGCCGTACCGGTAGCAGAAGTGCTCAGGTACGACATGTATTTGCCTCAAACGGTTTTGAAAATGCTATCAACCACTATGGGGGCATTGTAACCTACAGCGGAGCGATCGAGCGTTAAGATGCCAAAACTGCTCTATATCCACGGTTTTGCAAGTTGTGGAAATGGGCAGAAATCAACTACACTTTCCCGATATTTCGGGGAAGGAAATGTTGTTGCTCCAGATCTCCCTGCCGAGCCAGACAAGGCAGTTACCCTGCTTGAAACACTTGTATCTAAAGAGAAATTTGATCTTCTTGCCGGGTCCTCGCTTTGAGGTTTTTACGCAGCATATCTTGCCGAAAAACACCACCTTAAAGCGCTCCTTATAAACCCTTCGACAGAACCTTTTTTAACATTGGCGGATTATGTTGGGGAGCAGAAACGTTTTTGTGACGGTGTACCTTTCCGTTTTACGGAAACGTATCTGAAACAGTTGGAAAGGTACGATAGTGTGCCACGTTTTGGGAACTATCTTGTACTGCTTCAAAGTGGAGATGAGATTCTCGATTACCGAAAAGCGAAAATGAAATATGCCAAAGAGCGTGTGGTTGTTGAATATGGCGGGAACCACAGGTTTGAAAATATAGAGGATTATCTCAGTATGATAGGAAATTTTGTTCATGGATAGTAATACACAATTTAGCGTAACCGACCTCTTTTTGAAACTGCTCAGTTTTGAGTCGGTCACGCCTGACGACGCCGGTGCTTTGGCATTTATAGAAAGTTATCTTGAAGGCTTTGAGACGATATATGTCAACAAAGAAGGTGTCAAAAATCTCTTTATGTATAAACAGTTCGGTGAAGGGGCACATCTCTGTTTTGCCGGACATGTCGATGTTGTGCCGCCAGGAGACAACTGGGAGAGTAATCCGTTTATACCGCTTGTAAAGGATGGCAAAATCTATGCCAGAGGCGCACAGGATATGAAGAGTGGGGTTGCGGCATTTGTGCAGGTACTGAAAGAGGCTGAAAATTTCAACGGCACACTTTCACTGCTGCTGACATCGGATGAAGAGGGTGATGCCCAATACGGTACCGTGATCATGCTTGAACATCTCAAAGAGATTGGGATGCTTCCGGATTACTGTGTTGTTGCAGAACCTACCTGTGAAGTGCGTTTTGGTGATGCTATTAAGATAGGGCGCAGGGGATCGATCAACGGATATCTGACAATACACGGCAAACAGGGGCATGCCGCCTATCCTGAAAAAGCGGTCAATCCGGTACACCTTATCGCACCGCGTCTGGCAGAACTTGCAGGTAAAGATCTCGATGAGGGTGATGCAGATTTCGCCCCGAGCAAAATGGTCATCACCGACATTCGGGGAGGGATGGAGGTGACGAATGTCACGCCGGGTGAACTGAAGATTATGTTTAATGTCCGTAACTCCACAAAGACTACACAAGAATCGGTTAGACTGCATATAGAAAAGGTGCTGGAAGGGATTGATTATTCGTTGAAGATGACGCAGGGATCCTATCCGTTCGTAACCAAACGGGACTCTTTGATTGTCAGGCAGATACAAAAGAGTATCCGATTGGTTACAGGCGTTGAGACGAAACTTTCTACAGCAGGCGGTACCAGTGATGCGCGTTTTATGGGAGCATATGGTATCGATGTGGTGGAATTCGGTGTGATCAACGATACTATACACGCACCCAATGAATGTACCTCGATTGAAGAGATAGAACAGCTTTACCGTGTGTTCGGAGATACCGTTCGCCATTTTTCGACAAAAAAGGACTGATGATGAGATATATCGTAGTATCATTGATGCTGTTGTTTACGCTGCTTGCAGGTGCGGAAACAGAAGAGATTGTCTGGCAGAAGGATCTTGAAAGTGCTGTCAGCCTTGCCAAAGAGCAGCAACTGCCGCTGATGGTTATGGTAGAAGGAAAGCGGTGTCGATGGTGTAAAAAAATGCGATATCGTACCCTGGAAGATGAAGCGGTAACAGCAAAACTGCAGAAATATGTCAATGTGAGGGTGGATGAGGAGAACAAAGAAGCGATGTCTCATCTGCCTCCGGTTGACGGGGTACCGACTATATTCTTTTTTTCTCCCCAAATAAAACTTCTGGAAACATCAGTTGGATATTCGGTTGTGGATGATTTCTTGAAAATTTTTCCGAGGATTGAGCAAAAAGCTATAAAAGCGGATCATGGAAAACTGTAAACGTGTTTTGAAAAGAGATTGAAACATGTTGGAAAAGCCACACTTTACCGAGTATGTTATGGCAAGACTGATCACGATTTCCGTGATATTGTTTGCGCTGTTTTCAGTTGTGCTTGTGATGATGATTGAAGAGCGTAAGATACTTTTTCTGGTTTTGTCTTTAATAAGTTTCGCGTTTCTTCTTTTTATCGTGGCTATTTACCGTGGTGCAAGGCAGATGCAAAAAGAGCTTGATACTATCAATACATACCTTGCCAACCTCGATACGCTTGAGAGTGTAGAGTATCGTGCACGTTTTTTTTCCAAAGAGTTTGAAGAACTGAACAAAAACCTGATCAAAGCACTGAAAAAAGCGAAAAAGAGAGAAGAGATCAAGCAGCGCTATAATGCCAAACTGAAACTGAAGAACAGACAGCGTGCAGATATGATCTCGGCAATCGCACATGAGTTTCGAAATCCTGTAGCATCGATCATGGGCTATTCACAGACACTCAAAGAAGATCCGGATATCCCTCCGGCATTGCAAAAAAAGTTTTTGGATAAAATCTATAACAATGGCAACAAAATAGAAGCTCTGCTGGGGCGCCTGATTTTATGGAACAAATTTGAAAGCGGCGAGACCACACTCCACAAAGGTGACTTTGATATTTATGCACTTGCACAGGATGTTCGGCGGTCTCTTCTGGAAAAATACAAACAAAGAAATATTATTGTGTCAGGAAGTACCTGTATGGTATATGCGGATCGTACGCTGATAGAGATCGTGCTTAAAAATCTGATGGAAAACGCACTGAAATACTCCAAAGAGGATGTAGAAGTACACATCGGGACAGACTGCAGCATCACTGTTCAGGATAAAGGTGTCGGCATCAGTGCATCCGACATGGAGAAGGTCACGAAAAAGTTTTACCGTTCCGGTACACATACATGGGATAACTCTATGGGACTTGGACTTTCCATCGTCAAGGCCATTTTAAAACTGCATGAGAGTTCGCTTGAAATCAGGAGTAAGTTGCACGAAGGATCTGCCTTCTCCTTTAGGCTGCCTGCAAAAATGACGGATAAATAGAGTCATTTCAAAGATTCTTCATCAATCATTGATTTTTCTGATAAGCAGAATGAGAATGATTGAAGGTATTGTTTTTCGTGCTACTAAATCGTACCTTTTTACGCATAATTTCATAAAAAGATTTTTTTCATTAAAAAATCATTTAAAGTTAACGCTTCATGTAATACAATAAAAGCGTATTATATATACTTATTCTATTACAGAGTGGGTTATATAAAGACCAAAATTCTCAAGGAGGAAGTATGAAACTAGGTTTCTTAGTTGACCTGAACCTGTGTATGGGTTGTAAGGGTTGTGAAGTGGCTTGTAAAGTCGAAAACGAAGTGCCGCTCGGCTCTTGGCGTCTACGTGTTAAATATATCGATATTGGGACTTTCCCGGATACTTCACGATCGTTTACACCGCTTCGCTGTAACCACTGTGAAAATGCACCGTGTGAGCGTATCTGCCCGGTATCGGCACTGCACTATCTTGAAAACGGCATCGTCAATGTTGACAGTTCCAGATGTATCGGATGTGCGGGATGTATGATGGCATGTCCTTATGGCGCTATCTATATGGATCCTGAAACCAATACTGCTGACAAGTGTACTTACTGTGCGCACCGTATTGAAAGTGGTATGATGCCGGCTTGTGTCGTTGTCTGTCCAGTTCAGGCAAATATCTTCGGTGATGTTGAAGATGACACCAGCCACATCTCCCAGTATATCATGGAGCATCAGGGAGCTGTACAGGTACGTAAACCTGAAAAACACACCAATCCGAAGCACTACTATGTCGGTGGCGGTACACAGACGCTCGATCCTCTGGCACAGCAGAGACTTGAAGGCTACAACCTCTTCAATAACATTACGCATCTCAAGCATGTCGGTAACCCGAACCATGGTGTAATAGACAGATTTCTTGAGCCGTTTGAAGCTGAAGAGAAGCTCGACAACAGAAGCTTTATAGATTTTGATAATCATGAATCAGAGGGAGGTCACTAATGGTAGAACATGGTATTCATGCGACACAGGCTGTCGTAACATTGGATGTTGCGCTTCCGGGTATTATCTGGGGCTGGATGATCACACTGAACATGTGGGCAAAATCTGTCGGAACAGGTGTCATCCTTGTAGGGGCATTTTTGCTTTACCGACACAAAAAAGAGGAGATGCCAAACCTGAGATGGACCATGCCTCTGATCTCGTTTGTGTTTCTAAACATCTTCCTGCTCTTTACACTGACAGATCTGCACCATCCTTATAGAATGGTCAACATCTTCCTCCACCCGCACTGGACGTCAGCGATTACAGTAGGGGCTTGGATGGCATCACTATTTACAGCACTGATTACGGTTATGCTGATCATCGGTGTAGGTGAGGAGCTTCCAGGTGTACCTTTCAAAGGTTGTAAACTGACTGCATGGGGAAGCAAGAACGGTAAACTGTATGACAAGATCTTCCCGTTTGTTGTATTTTTGGCATTCCCTGTTACTATGTATACAGCGATCATCATGGCTGAATCCTCGGCAAGAGAACTGTGGCAGGCACCGGCAGAAGTGATGCAGATGATCTGGGCAGCACTGCTTGCAGGTTCGGCAGGATTGATCTTTGTATCCGGGAAATGGAGCAAAGAGGCAAGACATGATCTTGCACTGGTACTTGCAATCGCAACACTCTTCAGTTTCCTGATGTATATGGGTGAGTATTTCTTCTCATTCAAATCATCTGAAGCTGAGGCGACACTGGCATACGTACACTCCGGAGGTGCTTATAATACAGAGTTCTGGTTTGGTATGGTACTTGGTTTTGTGATTCCATTCTTCCTTGCTGTAAGCAACATGAAGAGTGACAACAAAACACTATTGAGATTTGCAGCATTGCTGGCACTGATCGGACTGTACATGGCAAAAGATGTATGGCTGAAAATCCCACAAATGCTACCGTTGAGTTAAGGAGGAATATCTATGACAAAATCAATGAAACAAGACAACAACTTTATCGAAAGTAGAAGAAGTTTCCTCAAAGGAACAGCATATTCTGTGGCAGGTGCAGCTATCGCTGCAGGTGTGTTTGAAACGATTGTTGAAACACCGGCTACAGCAGAAGACAAAACATTTACAGCAACACCGAAAACACTTTCATTCTATCCGCCTCTGGAGCAGTGGGACAGCTTCAAAGAGCTTGACGGTGAGGATTGGAAGCGTGGTGGTGTAGGCCGTAATGGAGTCAAAAATGACAAGAATCCTGACGGTATCAAAGTCAACGAGTTCATGCTTGTTCCGACAGTCTGTTCCAACTGTGAAGCTCAGTGTGGTCTTACTGCGTGGGTAGAGATTGGTGAGTATAAAAGGACCAAAAACCCTAAAGATCTGGTTGTCAGAAAATATATGGGGAACCCACTGCATGCAGGTTCTCGCGGGCGTAACTGTGCCAAAGGGTATGCGACACAGTCACAGATGTACGATCCGGACAGAATCCCGTTCCCTCTGATGAGAGCACCGGGTTCAAAAAGAGGTGAAGGTAAGTGGGTAAGAGTCACTTGGGATGAAGCGATGGCGAAGATCGGTAAGAAGATGCACGATACGCTTAAAAGAGGTGATGAGGTCTCCAAAAAGATGATCATGTACCATGTCGGTCGTCCAAACGAAAACGGCTTCGGTCACAGAGTACCACACTCTATGGGACTTGACGGATATGACTCTCACACCAACATCTGTTCTGCAGGTGCACGTGAAGGTACAATCCAGTGGTCAAACGATGACCGTAACTCTCCGGACTGGGCAAATGCGAAACTGATCTTCCTTCAGTCCTCACATGCAGCAGATGCGGGGCACTACTTCCAACAGTCGGCAGGATACATTGCTGATGCGAGAAAAAAGGGCGCGAAACTGGTCGTTATGGATCCAAGAATGTCCAACTCGGCTGGTATGGCAGACCTTTGGCTGCCTATTTGGCCTGGAACTGAAGCAGCACTTTATCTCCATCTTGCAAACAGAATTTTGAACGAGAAAGATATTCACGGTAAAGACCTGGTAAATCATGCATTCTTCAAAAACTGGGTCAACTGGGATCAGTTGATGAAAGACAAAGAGCAGCTTGCACTGATGGTCTCCAAAGGCTATATGAAGCAAGTACCTCAGGATGAGAGCTATGAAAGCTTTATCGAGATGCTCAAAGAGATCTACTCTCCATACACAAAAGAGTTTGTGATCAAAGAGTGTAAAATGGAAGGGTATGGACACAAGCTTGATGAGCTCTTCGATATGTTCATTGATGCAGGTGACAGAATCTCTACCTTCCTCTGGAGAGCTGGAACTATCGGACACCGTGGTGGATGGATGAATACACGTTCTGGATTCCTCCCGCTTGCACTGAGAGGTGCAATGGCAGGAAATATTGGTGGTGTAGGTCTGCACCACTGGCATGTTATCTCTGTCAACGGTAAGGGGGACGCAGCAACAGTAGCTGGTAAAAGACCACCTCGCGTCGATGTCTGGAATGAGATCGCATGGCCGCCTGAGTATCCTCTCAGCACCTATGAGATGTCTCACATCATGCCTCACCTGCTGATGGATGACGAGTGGAGAGCGAAGTGGAAAGCCAAAGGACTGAAGCATATTCCTGAGAAGCTTGCTGTCTGGATTCCTCGTATGTACAACCCTGTCTGGATCAACCCGGATGGATTTAGATGGATCGAAGCACTTAAGCGCGAAGACAAGATTGAGCTTGCGTTCAACCTCTCACCGACATGGTCTGAGACCAACTGGTACTGTGATTTCGTACTGCCTGTAGGCCTTGCGGGTGAAAGACACGATCAGTCATCTGAGCCTACCAAGCCTGCACGTTGGTTGAGCTTCAAAAACCCTGCACTGCGTGTAGCACTTGAGAAGCTTGGATGGAAGCCGAAAGATCCGGCACGTGCGACACTTGAAGCACACATGACTGCCGGTCTTGGTGAGATTTGGGAAGAGGTAGAGTTCTGGGCGAACATCATGGTTCACCATGTCGATCCGGACGGAAGCCTCGGTGTAAGACAGTTCTGGGCATCCAAAGAAGATCCAACAAGAGCGGTGACTATTCCAGAGTGGTATCAGGCGGCATTTGACAAACTGCCTAACCTGAGAAAGACAGCGAAGCTGAAGTATCCTAACTCGAAATATCCGAACTATGAGATGATGAGAGATATGGGAACATGGCTTGAAGAAGACCACATCTATAGACCTCAGGAGAGACCGCTAAGAAAAGAGGGTAACAAATATATCGCTCACGGTCATGAGTATGACGAGAGTGAAGTAGAGAAAGATGAGTATGGTACACTGCTTGTCCATGACCATGTGTTCGGTGGTAAAAAACCGATTGGTGTGGAAGTTGACGGCAAGATCGTGCAAGGATTCCATACGCTCAGCGGTAAGCTTGAGTTCTACTCCAAGTGGTTCGCTGAATGGAAGTGGCCGGAATTTGCTATTCCGATCTATCCGAGAAATGCGAAAGAGCGTAAAGAGATGGTACAGCTTGTTACACAGGTTCACCACGACTTTATCGATCCGTCTAAAAATGAGTTCGCGCTCAATACCGTATTCAGACTGCCGTACAATATTCATACCCGTTCAGTGAACTCCAAGCACCTGATGGAGATCTCACAGAACCACAACCCGGTATGGATCTCCACAGCAGATGCAAAACGTCTTGGCATCAAACGTGGCGATGCGATCAAAGTAACGATTGAAGATACCGTTTCCGGACTGGAGTCAGGTTACTTCATCGCTATGGCTGTGCCTACTGAAGCAACGATGCCTGGTGTTCTTGCATGTTCACACCATGCTGGTCGTTGGAAGCTGAAAAATGCTGTTGAGATCCCAGGGTTCGAGCACAAGCTTGGTGTTCTTGGACTCGGTGCGCCGCTTTACGATATGACAATGGACGGTAAAGTAGGTACACTCAAGCCTAAGCAGGGACTTGACAATGGTATGCAGGCACGTAAAGATACTTGGCAGTTCAAAGAGTATAACCGTGACCTTGACAATATCTGGTGGGATGGACTCAGTGGTGCATGGCAAAATGCGGTAGCACCGTCACATCCGGATCCAATTGCGGGTAACCATGCATGGCATCAGAAAGTACGTATCGAAAAAGCCGGTCCAGATGACACGATCGGTGATATCTACGTCAACTATGAGAACAACTTCAAAGTCTATCAGGCATGGAGAGACAAACTTACACGTCCTCTGGCTCCTGGTGACAAACTGAGACGTCCGGTACATATGAAACGACCGGCGGTACCTCTCTCTTTGAAGGCATACTCTGTAGAAATTACAGGGTAATCCCTGAAGAGACCGCAGGCAGGTTGTCCCTGCCTCTGCACTGCTTACAATTTTCCAGATAAATTTTTTATTTACATGATATTTATCTTGAAAGTGGTATAGTTTGCCAAAAGTTTATATACCAGAAGGGGTTATATGGAAACGTTAAAACAGGAGTTGGAAAACCGTGTTGCACTCTACGCACTGATTTCCCGCTTGATGATCAAAGAGGTCGATGAGGCATTTTTGAACCTGCTTGAAAAAGATGAAAATATTGTGCAACTGCTTCCTAATTACATGGATTGGTCAAAGCGCAAAGAGCACACCACAAAAGAATTGATAGAACAGTATTACAATGTAGACTTTACAAACCTGTTCCTGATGCATTTGGTGCCCTATGAGAGCTTTTATGTACGTGACGATCAAATGGTGGACAGCGGGAAAGGAAACCCTGTTATCGAGCTGTATGATGCGCTTGACTTCAGGGTAGAACTGGAAAAGGCACGTGTGGTCAGCGGAGATCATATTGGTGTGGAACTGGAGTTTATGTATATGCTCTGCAATGCCCAGCTCAAAGCGCTTGAAGCAGATGACAAAGTGGGTATCTGTGAGCTCTTCCAGATTCAAAAAGGCTTCCTCAAAGACCATCTGCTCGAATGGGCACCGATGTTCCTTATCAATGCAAAACGAGAGTCGAGAACTCCGCTTTACCATGATGGTACAGAGTTGACACTGGAGTATCTGCTCAGTGACTATGAGTATGTCAATGACAGACTTGAAAACTTCTGTACGGATGTTGCATAACCGATGAAACTCCATTTTGATACGGCACTATGTGTCAGGGCGACAAGTAAATTTTCCGAATGTACCAAGTGTGCTGATGCAACAGATGGGATAGTACAGATTGGTGAGCAACTGCCGACCTTTGCAAAAGGTACTGGTGTTGAGGGTGCAGCATGTGTCGGTGCCTGTCCTACAGAAGCGTTTTCGCTTTCAGATTTTTCATTGACGGAATTCTTCTTCTCTTTTCTTGACAGCAAAGTGCGTCTTATCTCCAGAAAGATCAATGTGCCGTGCCTGTCAGTACTGAGTGTAGAACATCTGATCTCGCTTGCACTTGCCAGTGAAGAGCCTGTGGTACTGGACGTGAATGACTATGAATCGGGAACACATCTGTATAGGGTCATTGCAGAGCGTATTGAAGAGGCAAATTTTGTGCTTTCGGCATTTTCGGACAAAAGGCTGGAGGTCAACAGTGAAGCATTGCCAGACAGAGAAGAAGAGCCAAAAGATGCAGATGACGCATCTACGCCAAGTAGACGGGATTTTCTGCGTCAGACAAGCTCTATAAAAGGTGTTGTCAAACAGAAAAAAGCCTTTGATGAAGCTGTCGAAGCGGATGAGTTGCATCAGTTCGAGATCGACGCATCGATGACAGAGAAGATACGCAACAAACATCTTCCTGACAAACGAAAAATCCTCTTTACTATGCTCAAGCATACACCAAAGCCGCAGCAGTATGAGGTGCTTGCACAGGAGGATGTCTCTTTTGTTTCCCAGAAATTTGTCGATGAGAGCTGTACCAACTGTCAGATATGTTACCGCATTTGTCCAACAGGGGCACTCAGTTCAGATGCCAAATTCTCACTTATCCACTTTGATGCAATGCTCTGTGTCAAGTGCCACCTCTGTCATGATGTGTGTGAACCCGGATCGATCCAGCTTCAGCCCGGATTTGAGATCAAAGAGTTTTTTGAATCGACACAGCGAACGCTGGCTACATTCAATGTCAAACGGTGTGATGAATGCGGCAACTATTTTACCTCTTTAGAGGGAGAGAGTACCTGCCCCCGCTGTGCGGTTGAAGAGGAAGAGGCGATGTTCCTGCACGAGAATGCTAAAAAAATGAAAGGGGAGGAGTAATCGTATGCAGCCACACGAAATCAAACCCGATACGGGACTCTGCACAATTCTTGGCTACAACGCCCAGACCGGATATATGCGCCGATACTTCAACGCCATCTTAAAAGAGCAGGGTATCAACGCTACTGCAATCGCACTCAATATCGGTGATGAACACTTTGAGTTTACCATGAGCAGTGTGGGGGCATCGAAAGTAGACAAGATGATGCTGGAGAAGGAGTTCGGTCAAAAAGCGGTTGCCTACTGTGATACGCTTAATGAGGCAGCACAACGGGAAGGACGCATTGACTTCATTGAGGTCAATGGAGGAAAAGTGCATGGCTACTGTCTGGATGATGAAGCACGTGCAATGTTCCAGACAGAGGCATTTCTTGATGATCAGATCATCTTTGTTGCCAAAATGATGCTGATTGCCAACCGGTGGTTCGATGCCAAGATCGATACAGACGAGATACCGAATTTGATTGCCAAATATCAGAAATAAGAGAATATACCAAGGAGTGAAGCGTGAGAGACATGGAAGATTTACGAAAAGAGTTTGAAAACTTTACGATCAATGAAGAGGCGTGTGTGGATGGTGCATGTGCGAGTGATGAAACGGCAGAGCTGAAGGACTACCCTTCTTATACGGAGGCACTCTATGCCAAGCTGCTTGCACCGCATGTCAGCGGTATCTACATCTCCAGATGGGATATTAAAGATATTGCACTTCAGGCAGATGAATCCATGGCGATCCATCCGCGTAAACGGATGTTTGAACTCCTGATGAAGTATGCAACGACACGAGAGACGATGAAAGCGGTACTCGATGCGATGCGAAACCATATGGAAGAGAAGATTGCCATCTATGATGAACTGCAGCAGACCTTCCCTTGTTCTGCCGAGATCTTTCAGCCAAAGATAGACAAAGCCCGTAAAACGATCAACCTCTTCCCTGCGATTCTTGAGGAGTATTTTCCGGAAGGGTAATTCTCTCCGGATCTCATCAAACTGCTTAACCTATTTGTAGTATAATAGAGAGATCTATATACTACAAGGTTTACTATGCCAAAAAG
>JALTYW010000125.1:2083-2939 GCA_027046415.1 Sulfurovum sp. | reverse complement strand
TCTTTGGTGTAAAAGTCCGCTTCGAATGAGGGTGTCAAAATGAGCTTTTGTGTGATGAGTGCTTCATACTCGGCATCGAGTCTGAGTCCTACATTGCCGTCACTGTTGACCAGAACTGCTGCCCGTGTTTCGAAAAAGTAGGGTGCCAGTCCGGCAATGGCAACCTCTCCCCATGTCTGGGAGGCATTGCTGTTTTTATCATAGGCGATCCCCGCCTGAATGTCCCAAAACGGTGCAATGGCATGGGAGTAGACAAAATCATTCTGGCTGACTTCCAGACCATCGGATGTCGCTGCACCTTCGGAGTAGAGATAGAATTTGTCCAGATCGTATCCGATGTAAAAACTTCCTTCCCACTCACGGCTCTTTTCACTGTTGTCAAGCAGTTCAAATTTGTCCATGATAAGCATGGTACGAAGAGGATCATCGGCACCAGATGCATGCAGTGTTGTGCTGAGTGCCGCAAGCAGCAGCACGCCTTTTGCTGTAGTAGATGGTTTCATTGTATTTTCTCCTTAGCTCACGATGACTTTTCTGAACATACCTGTCATATGGTAAAGGAGGTGGCAGTGGTATGCCCATCCCCCTTTTGCATCGACGGTGACACGGTAGCTTATCTTGGCGCCGGGCTGGACGATAACAGTATGTTTTCGAACAAGGTGGGCATCGTCTCCGGTTTCAAGATCACTCCACATACCGTGCAGATGCATAGGGTGGTTCATCATCGTATCATTGATAAACGTAATACGCAGCCGTTCACCGTAATGAAACTGCAACGGTTTGGCATCGGCGTATTTGATGCCGTTGATCGACCACATATAGCGCTCCATATTACCGGTTAGATGCAGGATGATCT
>JALTYW010000125.1:0-2073 GCA_027046415.1 Sulfurovum sp. | reverse complement strand
GCCATATCCATACCCATATCCTCCATAGTCAGAGGTTGTGGCTTGTCCATCTTTGGAGCATTTGCAAGCATGGTTTCCGAAGGGGTTAAAGAACCAAGAGCATAACCGCTTCGCTCCATGCTTTGGGCAAATATGGCATACGCCTTTTCCTCTTTTGGTTCTACGATAACATCGTACGTCTCAGCCACACCAATGCGGAACTCATCAACATCTACAGGTTTGATATGATTACCGTCAGCTGCTACTACAGTCATTTTCAGCCCTGGGATGCGTACATCAAAAAAGCTCATTGCAGCACCGTTGATGAAACGCAGACGTATCTTTTCGTCTTTTTTGAAAAGCGCTTTGAATTGTGTTGCAGGATTGTTGCCGTTCATCAGGTAGGTATAGGTATATCCTGTTACATCGCTGAGATCCCGGTCGCTCATACGCATACGGTTCCACATTTTACGCTGTTCGAAGGCATTGCCAAATCCTTTTTTCTTGACTTCACTGAAAAAGTCTCCTATGGTACGCTGGTTGAAGTTGTAGTAGTCACTCTGTAGTTTGAGTTTTCGGTAAATGCTTTCGGGTTTTTCATCGCTCCAGTCTGATAGCATGACCACATAGTCTCTGTCATAGGCAAACGGCTCTTTGCGTTTTGGTTTGATGACAATTGCCCCGTACATACCGGTCTGCTCTTGAAACTCTGAGTGGCTGTGATACCAGAAAGTACCATGCTGGTTGACCTTGAAACGGTAGGTAAAGGTCTCTCCGGGTGCAATGCCTTTGTAGCTGATACCGGGTACACCATCCATTTGGTATGGCAGGACAATACCGTGCCAATGGATGGAAGAGTACTTTTTAAGATGATTTGTCACATGAAGTGTAACTGTTTCTCCTTCCTCCCAGACAAGTGTCGGACCGGGTATCTGCCCGTTTATCGCTGTTGCAATAGCGTTATTTCCTGTCAGATTGACTGGGGTGTAGTCTATATCGAGGAAAAACTCTCTGCCTGTGAGTACAGTACGTTGATCTGCTCTTTTGGCTTGCTTTTCTGTCGCGTTGAGATCAAAGGGAAGGGCAGCTGCAACGGAGACGGCAGCACTACCTTTGACAAATGTTCTTCTTTTCATGATGCTTCCTTAGCTGTTCTCTTTGAGAAGGCGGGATTTCTCCTCATACTCTTCTTTGCTGATGCCACCGCTTGCAAAACGTTTGTCCAGTATCTCCTGTGCATCGCTTTTGCTTGACTTCGCTGTTTCTTTTCCCTTGATGAGGTAGAAGATAATGCCAATAATCAATAGTGGTACAAGCCATCCAAAACCCATGCCCCATCCGTGTCCAAAACCATACATACCGTTATCCTTTCAAGCTATTGTTGTCTATTTGATGCATCAGTCCCAACTGTGCATCACTGCTTTGAGGTTTAAAAAGAGTATGCTCATAAATGCTTTAAAGTCCTCATTGACATTCACAGCACTCATGATCTCTTCAAAACCGATAGTGGAAAGTTTTGTCTTCCCATCCTCTTCATAGACAGAGATACGGCACGGAAGATAGACCGATATTGCCGCTATCTGTGAGAGTGCCTGCTGTGCCCCGGGAGGGTTGCACAGTTCAAAGACGCTGATCTCCTTCTCTATGGGGAATCCTTTGTCATGGAGAATTTTTTTGAATTCATAGACATTTAGAAGACCAAACCCATGCTCTTTTGCATGAGCTTCCATCTCAGCCTTTACCGTTGCTACGGGAGTGTCTGTCTCTACTGTATAGATCATCTGTAATCCTTTCTGTACTTTTGCATATTGTAGTCTTATTGTGTGTATAGAATGTGCATATATTAAAAGAATGATATTGGATAGTAAGATAGTAATTGTTTGGAAAGATTAGAGGTAGGAGTACATGGAATATGGTGGGGAAGAGGCTATTTGCCTCCACATTTTCCCATACCGCATTTCATGGTAGCTGCTTTTGGTTTTATGTCGTCCTTTCCGCCGCATTTGCCCGATGCACACTTCATGGCACCTTTGTTCATACCTTTTGCATTGCACATCATGTTCATCGCTTTTGCATCCCAGGTTTCGTCAAAGT
>JALTYW010000124.1 GCA_027046415.1 Sulfurovum sp. | reverse complement strand
TTACGATGCTCTACCACCGTAAACTTGATGAGGTATGGAGCGAGGAGGCAAAGCAGCTTGAAGCAGCACTTAAGTGCAAAGTGATGGGACGCAGCCGGAAGCAGAAGGTGGTACTCTCTGATGAATTTGTAACTGAAGAACTGCCCATAGACGGTAGAGAGATTACCTATGTGCAGTACGAGAGCGGCTTTACGCAGCCTAACCCTGCTGTGAATATCAAGATGATCGAGTGGGCGATCGCACAGGCAAAAAAGACGGATGGAGGCGATCTGCTCGAAGCCTATTGTGGACTGGGTAACTTCACGCTGCCGCTTTCACGCTATTATGACAAAGTACTCGCAACTGAGATCTCCAAACGCTCCATCCATGCCGCATTGCAAAACTGTCAGCTAAATGGAGTGGAAAACATCACCTTTGCACGTATGGCATCAGAGGAGATGACAGAAGCACTTCAGGGCGTACGCAGTTTTGAGAGGCTTAAAGGGATCGATCTAAAGCAGTATGACTTTACGACCGTATTGGTCGATCCGCCGCGTGCGGGGCTGGATGAGGGCACAACTGCACTGATCGCTGACATGGAGCATATCATCTACATCTCCTGCAACCCTGACACACTTGCACGTGATCTTGAAACGCTCTGCAAAACACACGTAGTGGATGATGCTGCCATCTTTGACCAGTTCCCCCACACAGAGCATGTGGAGAGCGGAGTGTTTTTGAAAAAAAGAGCTTAAAGCTCTTTGTGTGCGACCATGGCACAGAGGTTCTGTACCACTTTCATGCCGGCATTTTTGGCTTTTTCGGCTGCGGCATTGTTGACCAGACCAAGCTGTCCCCAAAATACCTTGACATCACCTCTTTCTATGCACGCATCTGCAATGGCATCGAAGGCTGCCGGTTTTCTGAAAATATCGACCATGTCGACTTCAAAAGGGATCTCTTTGAGGGATCGGTAAACTTTTTCTCCGAGTATCTCATCACCCTTTGGATAGACCGGTACGATCTTGTATCCGGCTTCCTGCAGGTACTTGGCGACACGGTGGCTTGCTTTGCTCGGATCTGGCGAAAGACCGAGTACGGCAATAGTTTTGACGCTGTCAAAAATCTCTTTGATCTCTTCTTTGTTACTGTTTACAGTAGGAAATTCACATTCCATGCTTTATCCTTTATTTAGGGGTTTTAGAGGAGCCCTTAGTTATAATTTGACCATTATAATACTCAGGAATGATTAATGTTGGACTTAAAACAGATAGAAGAGGCATACAGAAGACTGGAGGGTGTGGTCTATCATACCCCTTTCTCCTATGCGCCGATATTGAGTGAAATGAGCGGGTATGAAGTCTACCTGAAAAAAGAGAACCTTCAGCGTACGGGTGCATTTAAGCTGCGTGGTGCCTTTAACAAGATTGCGACACTGATCGAAGCGGACAAGCGGGGCGGTGTGGTTGCTGCGAGTGCGGGAAACCATGCACAGGGGGTTGCCTTTGCCGCCAAACATTTCGGTATCGAAGCGACGATCGTCATGCCAGAATCTACACCGCTAACCAAAGTGCAGGGTGTCAAGGCGTTTGGTGCCAATGTCATTCTTGAGGGAAGCAACTACGATGAGGCGTATGCCTATGCGGTCAAGTTTGGAGAGGAAAAAGGGTTCGATTTTGTCCACCCTTTTACCGATGCTGAAGTGATGGCAGGGCAGGGTACCGTAGCGCTTGAGATGCTCAAAGAAGTGCCCGATATGGATGCCATGGTCGTTCCCGTAGGCGGCGGAGGTCTGATAGCAGGGATGGCTACTGCTGCCAAGGCAATGAGACCCGAGATAGAGATGATCGCGGTCTCTGCCGAGGGTGCACCGGCGATGCACCTCTCTTACGATGCACACAAGCCTATTGACACCACTTCTGTACGTACCATTGCAGATGGTATTGCTGTGCGTGATACATCTCCTGTGACATTGGAATACATTTTGAAATACGTGGATCGTTTTGAAGGGGTGTGTGAAGATGAGATTGCGTCGGCTATTCTCTTTTTGCTTGAACGTCAGAAAGTATTGGTCGAAGGTGCGGGATCGGTCGGTGTTGCAGCACTGATGCATGGCAAGATCGATCTGCCCAAAGGAAGCAAAATCGGTATTGTCCTTAGCGGCGGGAATATTGATGTAACGATGCTCTCACTTATTATTGAAAAGGGTCTGGTAAAATCGGCACGGAAGATGAAACTGATGGTGACACTGGTCGATAAACCCGGTGCTTTGCAGAGCTTTACGCAGATTTTGACAGAAGTCGGGGCGAATATCGTTCAGATAGGTTATGACAGAACATCAATCGATCTTGAGTTTGGAGATGCGCATGTGAGTGTGGCACTTGAGACCAAAGGAGCAGAGCATCAGGAGTTGATACGCCAAAAGCTGAGAGAAGGCAGGTTTTCTTTTAAAGAAGAACATTGATAAAATTTTGAATTTTGAATTTTGAATTATGAATTATGAATTATGAATTTTGAATTGGGGATGGTTTGGTTGCGATAGATTTGGGGTCGAATACGCTGCGGGTTGTGGAGTATGACTGTGTGCATATGCGTGCGACAGCGGCGTTTGAGAAGATTGTCAAAACGGCTGACAGACTGGCGATGACGGGGGTGATTGGACATGAAGCGGTAGAGCGTGTGATCTATGCGATCCGTGAGGCTCAGGAGCAGATCGATTTTCAGGGGCAGGAGATCGTAGCAGTCACAACAGAGGCATTGCGGCGTGCAAAGAACGCCGATGATGTACTCGCCCGTATTGCACAGGAGACGGGAGTTATGTTCCGTATTATAGACGGAGAAGAGGAGGCGTATCTGACGCTGCTTGCTGTGAAAGAGCGTTTGCAAAAACTTCACCATGGTGCTACCTCTTTTGTGCTGATCGATATTGGGGGAGGATCGACTGAGATCATCTTTGTATA
>JALTYW010000123.1 GCA_027046415.1 Sulfurovum sp. | reverse complement strand
CCGCTATATGCAGCAGTTTGACAATGGTGCGGGAGAGATTGGCGGGGCAAGTAAAAAACTGCTTGTGACAGGATACAAAGATCCAAAAAGTCTGGACAGCTGGCTGCTTGGTGTGCGGCTTGATGCAAAATATGACGTGTGGAAACTGCATCTTGGCTACACACGTGTCGCGGACAAGGCAGATATTATCGCTCCGTGGCGCGGTTTTCCAACCGGCGGGTTTACCCGTCTGATGGGGCAGTACAACTGGGATGCCAATACAAAAACCTATGTTGGAAAGGTGGGGTATGAGTGGCATCACTATAATCTCAAAATAGTCGGCAGTTACGGATATCAGGATTTCGATGATACGAAAGCGGCAGTGCCTGCAGACAACTTTGTAACGACATTTGAAATGATGCAGCGTTTTGGTGAGAAACAGCAGTTTTACTGGAAGGCTCGATATGCTCATGTGCGGGGCGATACCCATACGCCGTTGCCAGGTAAACCGGATGTATATAAACTGGATCCATCCTATGATGAACTGCGTTTTGAAGTGGACTATCTCTTTTAAGGAGCGAAAATGTTAAAAAGAACAGTGATCATCATGGCTTTGGTATGGAGTATGCTGCAGGCAGGAGAGATGACCATATTTGCTGCAAGTGACTTGAAGTTTGCACTCGATACGATCAAGGCATCCTTTCTCAAAACACACCCAAACGATATCATACGTATGATCTATGGCTCCTCTGGCAAGGGAAGGGTGCAGGTGGCGAATGGTGCTCCCTACGACCTCTATTTCTCTGCCAATATGGATTATGTCGAGCAGCTCTACCGTAACGGCAAGATTGTCACCAAGCCTAAACTCTATGCCATAGGGCGGCTGGTGATCTGGAGTATGCATGAGCAGTTTGATGCCGAGAAAGGATTTGACAACCTTCTTGCACCGTGGGTAGAGAAGGTTGCTATTGCCAACCCTTCACATGCACCTTATGGAGAAAAGGCAAAACAGGCTTTGGAAAGCAGACACCTTTACCAAAAGTTGAAATCCAAGATCGTACTGGGGGAGAATATTTCCCAGACAGCGAATTTTATCAAGGTCAAGGCGGCAGATGTCGGAATCATCGCGCTTTCACTGGTACTTGCGCCTACGGTAGCCAAGAGTAAACATGCATCCTATTATCTTATAGACGACAAACTGCACCAGCCGCTCAGACAGGGCTACGGCATTACCAAATATGGGGCTTCCAATCCGCTTGCGCGTGCCTTTTATGACTTTTTTCAAACCGATGAAGCACAACAGGTTATGAAACAGTACGGATTTAGCGTACCAAAGCAGGAAAGGTAGCTGTCATGGAGGGGTTTCATGCAATAGAGTGGGCGCCGTTTGTACTCTCTTTCAAGCTTGCGGGGCTGACCGCTGCCATTCTCTTTTTTGTAGCGCTTCCATTTGCATGGTTCCTCTCGCAGACCCGTTCACGTAGCAAACCGTTTCTTGAAGCCTTTACGGCACTGCCCATTGTCCTGCCCCCTTCGGTACTGGGATTCTATATGCTGTTATTGCTTTCGCACAACTCTCCCATAGGGCAGTTTCTTGAAAGTCATTTTGGTATCAAACTGGCATTCAGCTTTACAGGACTGGTAATTGCCAGCTGTTTTTACTCTTTTCCGTTTATGGTACAGCCGCTGCAGAGCGGCTTTGAGTCACTCAACCCGCATATGATCGAAGCGAGCTACCTTGCAGGCAAAAGCAGCGCAAGAACCCTTTGGAGTGTTGCTCTGCCAAATATCAAACCCTCTTTACTGACAGCGCTTATTGTTACATTCGCCCATACGGTCGGAGAATTTGGCGTGGTGTTGATGGTAGGGGGGAACATTCCTCATGAGACACGTGTGGCATCGGTGGCGATCTATGATCTGGTGGAGGTGATGGACTATGAGAAGGCCAATATCTATGCGGGGCTGTTGCTGGCATTTAGTTTCAGTGTACTGTTGATGGTCTACTGGTTTAACCATCGGCAGAAGATGCGTGTAGGGATGGTGTAGTATGCTGAAGATGGCGTTTGAGCGGCAATTGTGCGGCAGCAGCGGAAAAATGACGTTACATGTCAATGTAGATGTCAACAAGGGTGATTTTGTCGTGATCATGGGTGAGAGCGGTGCAGGTAAGAGTACCCTGCTGCGAACGCTTGCCGGACTTGAAGATGCCTATGGGAGCATTACTTTTGAAGATACGGTGTGGCTTGAGGGCACAAAGAAATTGGCGGTACAGCAGCGTAATGTAGGCTTTGTTTTTCAGGACTATGCTCTTTTTGACAATATGAGTGTCAAGGAGAATCTGCTCTTTGTCAATCCTGACAACGAGTTTGCCCAAACACTGCTGGAGATGATGGAGATCGCGCAGATTTCGCACCGTAATGTCCGGCAGCTAAGCGGCGGACAAAAACAGCGTGTGGCACTGGCACGGGCACTCATGCGTCGCCCGAAACTGCTGCTGATGGATGAGCCGCTCTCAGCACTCGATCCGAGGATGCGGCGTAAGTTGACAGGACAGATCAAGATGCTGCATGAGCGTTTCGAGATGACAACACTGATGGTCAGCCATGATGTCAACGAGGCCAAACAGATGGCAACACGGCTGTGGTTTGTCGAAAACGGACAGGTAGCGGAGTATCCGCTGTCTGTACTGGATACTCTTTACAAAGAAGAATAATGGCAAAAGAACGCGGAAAATACGACTACAATTTTGACGGCTTCGTTGAGAAGTTTGAACGCTCTATCTACGGTTCGTTCAAGGGTGAGTGGCGCTTGAAACTGCTGAAAGAAGATCTGCAGCATCTGCATGATGCCTCTCCGCTTGATGTGTGGGATGCCGGGTGTGGTCTGGGGCAGATGTCATGCTGGTTTGCCAAAGCCGGACACCGCGTGCGTGCCAATGACATCTCTTTTAAGATGCTGGAGCGAGCTAAGG
>JALTYW010000122.1 GCA_027046415.1 Sulfurovum sp. | reverse complement strand
ATATAATGGTTGTGATTTTATCCTAACATAGATTAATATGCCCTCAAAACAAAAAATATTTTAAAATATTAAAATATTTCCGATTTTACATTAAAAAATAGAAAAATTGATATTATTCACTATAAATTTAAAGAAACTGTTAGTTGATGTAGTGTACTATATTTTCTAATATCTAAGTGAAACGCCTTGTCCAGCACGATTTTGAAGGGGAGAGTATGTCAAGCAGTTTAGAAAAACTAAAAGCACTGACCAGCAAACTGGAAGAGAAGCTTGAGCAGAAGCAGAATCAAACAGCCATACCTACCAAAGAGACGGCTGAAGAGAAACAGACTCCTGCTGCCCCCCAACAGCCTGTGGCTGTTACACCTGCTACCCGTCACAATACTGCTACACAATCAACACCAAAATCTGTTAAAAGAGCAGAACCCGAAAGTGTACGTCAGGAAAACATCGACCGTGTTAAAACACTCTTTGAAAAGCTGAAGATCTTCGAAAAATCCCCTGATTTTGACAACATTTTCCTCTACAAAGCGATGAACCTCTCCGGTATCGGGCTCAAAGAGGATGATTTCGGTCAGGTGCGGGAAGGCAAATACATTCAGATCATTGCCATTACCTATGAGCCGGACAAGAATGGCAAGAAGAAAGCGAAGAACATCTCGCTTGGCTACTTTGGTAAAGCGGAAACACTGGACCCTAAACTCAAAAATGAGATTATAGAGTTCGTCCTGCGCTGGCGTTACGAAAAAGCATTTCAGAATGTCGAACACTACAAAGAGCTGATTGAAAAGATCGACATACCCACAGACAGCCTTTTCTAAACAAGATGCTCTGCCAAGCCTAATTAAAAATTTGCTACAATCGCCTTTCAATACTACACATCAAGGTTATATTGTATGCATTTAGAACTCACCCCAGAAGCCCTTTTGAAACAGCTTGGTTACTCTGTAACGGAACAGACCCTCAAACAGATCGAAACAATCCTTAGTGCTACGGACGGATTGGATAAATTTTTGCCACACATTCCCTCATTTGCCGATGCGTTGGCTGTAGAAAAAGGGTACATTGCCATGTCAAACTCTGTTGACCACCTCAAGATCAAATGTGATGAGGATACCAACGCAGACAACCTTGCCGCTTTTACCCAGCTGGTAGAGCACTGGGCAGACAAATACAGACTGAAACTTCAAAAAGTCCCCAACAAAAACACCTACTACATCATCGGTCACGCGTAAGTGCCGCTCTCAGCCCTCAATGATGAGCAGCTGAGTGCTGCCACCGCGCCGCTTGGACACAACCTTATCATCGCCTCTGCCGGTACAGGAAAGACTTCTACCATTGTAGGGCGCATTGCCCATCTGCTGCAAAGCGGTATGGAGCCGCAGAAGATTCTTCTGCTGACATTCACCAACAAGGCCGCAGGGGAGATGATTGCCCGTTTGGAGCGTTTTTTCCCAAAAAAGGTCGTCTCAAAGATCGAGTCTGGCACCTTCCATGCTGTCAGCTACCGGTGGCTTAAAGCACTGCATCCAAACCTTACACTCAAACAACCAGCAGAGCTGAAAACCCTCTTTAGAAGCATCTATGAAAAGCGCAACTTTGAACGTATGAACCTTGCAGTTGCACCGTTTTCGGCAACCTACCTGTATGAGATGTATTCGCTCTACCAAAATGCTTCTTTGAAAGGCTTCGATGTCTGGTTTTTGGAGAAGTACCCGGAACATGAAGTGCTGATAGATGCCTATATGCATATCATTGAAGAGTTTGAAGCCGAAAAAGAGGCGTACGGCTTTGCCTCTTTCAATGACCTGCTGCTGCGAATGAAAGCACATGCCCAGCAGTCACAGATCCCGTTTGATGAAGTGCTTGTCGATGAGTATCAGGATACCAATACCCTCCAGAGTGCGCTCATAGACGCACTCAAACCCCGTTCACTCTTCTGTGTCGGTGACTACGACCAGAGCATTTACGCCTTTAACGGTGCGAACATCGAGAACATCGCCACCTTTGCCAAGCGTTACCCCGATGCGAAGGTCTTTACCCTCAAAACCAACTACCGCTCCACCGCACCCATCCTCTCTTTGGCGAACCGTGTTATCGAGCGAAACGAACGCATCTACCCAAAAAAGCTTGAAGTGGGCAGACATGGAAAGACCCATCCACCCCGGCTGCTGATGTACAATGATCTCTTTGAACAGTATCAGGCGATTGCCCACTCCATTAAGCATACGCATGTGCCAAACAATGATATCGCCGTTATTTTCCGCAACAACTCCTCTGCAGACGGCATTGAGGCGAGTTTGCGTGAGATGGGGATCAGCTGTAAACGCAAGGGGGGTACCAGTTTTTTTGACGCCAAAGAGATCAAATTCCTGCTCGATCTGCTCTCTCTGCTGGTTAACCCTAAAGATATGATGGCATTTATACACATTTTCGAATACGCCGGCGGTGTAGGAAGTGCACTTTCCAAAGAGATGTTTCAGTGCTTTTTGCACTTTGGGCGCGGCAGCCTGAGAGAGGGGATACTCTCTCCTATTGAAAAGGAGCTACCAAAGCTCAACCCCACCAAGAATGTACAGCTTGGACTCTTTGACGATGATTTTGAGATCGGTACGGCAACCCGCTTCAAGCACCTTGAGCTTTTGCCTAAAGTCTATGCCCATCCCATCCTCAAACACCCAAGGCTAACACAGGATGGGGTGAAGTTCTTTGACCGTTTTTACCGTTTTCTTTCTAACATTGCATATGAAGAGGCACCGGAAAATGTACTGCGTAAAGCGCTCTCTTCAAAACTCTACGAGGGAATCGTTGAGATGCTCTCTACACAGCGCGGTCGGCTCAAAAACGGTGAGATAGATGAAGAGAAGAAGAAGACCGCACGTGAACGGATCATCACCAAAGCAAACCTGCTGCTCAACCTTGCACGTCCATACCAAGAACTGGGACGTTTTGTCAATGCCATGGTACTTGGCGGAGGGGAGCTGAGCGAAGGGGAGGGGGTCAACCTGTTG
>JALTYW010000121.1 GCA_027046415.1 Sulfurovum sp. | reverse complement strand
ATCGAAAAGGCACTGCATACCCTCCAGATAGAGACGACTGTGGTGGGCAGCGGCAGAACCGACAGAGGTGTCCACGCAACAGGACAGGTGATCCACTTCGACCTGCCAGACTACTGGCAGGATCTTGGCAAATTGAAACACATTCTCAACCGAAAACTCGCTGCTGTCTCCATCCGTTCACTTACCGCTGCCAATGAAGCATTTCATGCACGATTTGATGCCAAAAAACGTCTTTACCGCTACATGTTCAAAACAGAGCCTCTCTGCGTTTTTGAACGTAACTATCTTGCACACTATCCCGCCGACTTTGATGGTACAAAACTCAATGATGCTCTCTCTCTTTTTGAGGGAACACATGATTTCCACTACTTCCACAAGACAGGTTCACAGCCCCACACAACTGTACGGACCATTTTTCGTGCACACTATTACAACCATAGGGATATCCACATTATCACATTTGAAGCAGACGGGTTTTTAAGATCACAGGTAAGGATGATGGTTGAGGGGAGTTTGCAGTATGCGCTTGGCACCCTCTCACAAGAAGCACTGATTGAACAGATTGACAAGAAATGTCAGCATTTTACACAACTTGCCCCCGCATCGGGGCTGTATTTGGCAAAAATCTTCTACTGAGCGTTTTTTTGCAGTGTCTGCTTCACTTCTGAAACATGTATCCCTTCAATAATCTTTTCGCAGCAGAAGTTTTGTTTGTGATGTGGAGGACAGATCACGATAGGCATAGCACCGGTATCTTTGATAATATCCGAAATCAGACATCCTACTTTGGCAAAAGATCGCCCGTCAAAAAGTACATATTTGTATCTGTAGTATTCCATACAGTCCATAAAGGCATCTTCTGACTCCGCCTTCTCTACCGTATAGCCAAGATTGGTCAGCATCTTCTCATACACATTGGCAATCATCCCCAGAGAATGGTACAGCAAAATATCAGACTCAGCCATTTTTAAAGAGACTTTTTCTTTTGGAGGCACTGCTTTTTTAACAACATCTGTCGATTGATCGTTATTTGCTAAAGCATGCCCATCTTCCTGCACTTTTTGTTTTGCTATCTCATCAGCTTTTTTTGCATTCTGTTTGGCAGCATTTTCCATACTGCTTTTCTGCAATGACTCTTCTTCAGATGTTTCCACATCAGATACATCTTTCTGCACTGATATCTCTTCCTGATCATTTTCCTCTTTAAAAGCTTTTGCAGGGAAATATTCATACAGCACAGTGTTTAGCCGGTCAAGATCAATCGGTTTTGAAAGGTAGTTGTCCATGCCTGCTTCAATATACTTCTCTCTATCTCCCTGCAATGCATTTGCTGTCAATGCAATAATAGGAATGTGTTTCAGCCGATTGACTTTTTCATAATGCAGAATCTCTGCCGTCGCTTCGATTCCACCCATCACAGGCATCTGAATATCCATAAAGATCAGATCATAATCATTCTGCTTGCGCAGGTTAAATGCCTCCTCTCCATTGTTGGCAACCGTGATGGTCAATCCAAACCCTTCAAGTACCCTTCTGATCAGTTTTTGGTTGATGACATTATCCTCGGCAACCAGTGCATGGATACCTTCAAATCTGTAGTAGTCTTTTTCGACAGCCTCTGCCTCTACATGCTCCTCTTCCTGTTCACATACTTCCAGTGCGGTAACAAGTTTAGTGAAGTTGATAGGTTTGTAGATGATCTTTGTTACCTTATCTGAAGGCACATTGAAATCTCTTTGCAGCTCACCTGTTGTCACCAGAACCAGCTTGCTGTCCAGTTCAAAGTAGCGTTCAAGCTCCCCTTTATGGCGTGTATATTTTTGGAAAAAGAATATTACATCCGGGAGTGATGATTTATCTGCTTCAAATATCTCATTGCCATAATAGACAGTAAACGATACACCAAGGTAGTCAAGATAAGCGATCAGGTTAATGTCAACCTGTCTGTAGATATCCTCTGACGGCAATACCATCCCTACACTCATGCCTTTAAATCGACGCACGTAACTGATCTGCTCGACATCTTTTGCTTTCTTGAAACTGATATCGAAGAAGAAGGTTGACCCTTCTCCTGGTGTACTTTTTACATCCAGTTTCCCACCCATGTAGGAGACAATTCGGCTTGAGATGGATAGACCAAGTCCTGTACCGCCGTATTTTCGACTGGTAGAGCTGTCTGCCTGTGAGAAAGCTTCAAATATTTTCGCTTTTTGCTCTTCTGAGATTCCGATACCGGTATCGGAAACAGAGAAGTGCAGCTTTATCTCATCTTCACTCTCTCCGACATTGCTGATGGTGACATTGATAGCACCATGTACTTCGGTAAATTTGGTTGCATTGCTGATAAGGTTGATGATCACCTGCGAAACCTTGGTAGGATCACCGACAAGGGTCTGGGGAATGGTAGGATCGATATAGATACCAAGTTCAATATCTTTAGAGAAGGCTTTTGCAGCATAGGACTCTACCGCTGCCTCAAATACCTCAAACGCATTGAAAGGGATCGACTCGATCTCAAATTTTCCTGAACCCATTTTCGAGTAATCCAGAATATCGTTGATAATCCCGACAAGGTGGTTGGAGCTGGTATGGATAATATCGACAAACTCTTTCTGCTCTACATTCAGCGGTGTCTCTTTAAGAAGATCGGTAAAGCCAATGATACCGTTAAGCGGTGTTCTGATCTCATGGGACATATTGGCAAGGAAGGTCTCCTTGTTCGCCTCGTTTGCTTCGTTGATGGTCTGGGCAAGGAACGCATAGATCTTTCCGTTGTCTCGTGAGGCAATAACCTCTTTAAGTTCTTTCCCTTTTTCCGGAGACAAACCAATTTCAATACTCTTTAGCGTATTTTCAAGCAGTTTCTTTTCTCTGTGCATAATACGGAAAAGATAGAGCAAGAAAAGTCCTATGGCAGCAAAAAAGAGTGTAGCATACAGATACTGCTGCATTGTCTTTTTTTTTTTTTTCCTTTTGTAAAGTAAGCTTTTGTTGCATAGTAGAAAGCATACGTTTTCCTTTTTTTTCAATAAG
>JALTYW010000120.1 GCA_027046415.1 Sulfurovum sp. | reverse complement strand
CTTCAGTAGATGTTTGATGCTTCGGTAGAGTCTCTTAAGCCGGTGCCAAAAGGGAGACTCTTTTTGAAAGTAGGTCGCTTTGAGGTGTCCCCAAAAGGCTTTGAGCTTCTCTTTGGTCTGCTTCAGCCGCTGCATGGTATGCCGGTATATCTCCAGAGATTTCAACCATCCAATCACCCCCATGATCTTCTCATAAATCCATCTGAACCATCCAAACTGCATCAGTTTTGATTCGGTAACACGGAACATCCAGAAGGTAAATGCCGCAATAGGTATCTTACCGGCATAAAGTGCAAGCCCAGTCAGGATATGCCCACTGACAAACATCACTCCCGCATAGATACCAAGCATCTCGACGGAGAGCAGCATGGCAACAAATATCACAAGGATTACCCCGGCATTGACCTTCCCAAGCCAGCGTTCAACTTTTTCAAGTGCTTTGAGCCCGTGTACCCAGTTGTAAACAGGCAGGGCGATCCCCTCCCACACAAGCTCTTCAAAGACAATAAAAATGATCACCAGCAGAAGCTGGAGAAGTGAAACGCTTTTGCGCAGCAGTCTGTTTGCCATTGGTACACCTTGCAGTATCAGTATGATCCCAAAATCTTGGATTAGAAGAAGATATTATAACCAAATATCATTATGAAATGCGTTCCTTCAAAAACGCCTCTACAGCAGTACGATCGCCTCTGAATATTACCTGTTCCTGACGCTTTTCGATCTGATAGTCATACATCGGATCGTAATACTCCCCAAGCAGATATTCAACCCAGTGTTTGTGCGCTTCAGGCGAGCCGCTGTGTATCTGCTCTGCAAAAGCACTCTCAAACATCTCCACAAGCCTCTGATGCCGCAGCCCGCCAAGACGTTTTTTGATGCGCCCCATCGCTCCAAGCATCGCCTCTCTCCATTGAGCGATGCCCTCTTCTTTGCCAAATGTCTCTTCAAACGCCGCCTGCTCTTGCAACACGTACTCATCGAAAGTGATCTCGACACGCTCAGACATGGGAGTCTCAAGAATGACAAGCGGTCCAGACTGAAGATGTGCAGCGAAGGTCTCCGGAAGATAGAGCCTGCCGATGTTTTTTCCCTCATCCTCAAAGACCAGATGTTTCATCCCCTGATGCAGTTTCTGTATCATCACATACGCCAGAGCATTCTCAAACGCAACCTGTGTCGGCTGTGGCGTTGTATGTCTTCCAAACGAAGAACCCCTGTGGTTTGCCAACCCCTCCAGATCGACAGCGTAGGAGAGGTTTTCTATCAGCAGAGTTTTTCCAGATCCCGTTCTGCCCCCAAGAATAATAGGTTCAAACTCTGCCACAGACGCCTCTGTCTGTGTCATCAGATAGTTTCGAAACGCTTTGTAGCCTCCCTTCAGCCGTGTAATGACACGACCCCGCTGTGCAAGCCACTCCTGTACGATCTGCGAACGCTGTCCTCCACGGAAACAGTAGAGCATCGCATCCGGATGTGCATCCATAAATGCTATCCACGCCGCCATTCGCGCCTCTTTGGTCTCTCCTGAGACCAGTTTGTGTCCAAGCTTGACCGCAGCCGCATTTCCCTCATGCTTGTAGCATATTCCCACAAGCCGCCGCTCTTCATCATTCATCAGCGGCAGGTTCACCGCACCGGGGAAAGCCCCTTTGGCAAACTCTACCGGTGCACGCAGATCGATCAGCGGTGTTTCGTTCAGGACGATCGAACGGAAATCATTTGTCAGAGGAAGCTCTGCCACCCTACTTTACCTCGATGAGCGTTTCGCCCTGCGCATGTGTCTCTCCGATAGGCTCAAGCGCCATACCTTCTTCTGCCAATGCCTGTTCAAATGACGCCAGCCCCTCTTTTTTAACAACAACAAGCAGTCCTCCGGATGTCTGGGCATCGCAGAGTATTTCACGCTGCTGCTGTGTCATCTCGCTAATGGCATCACCGTAACTGTTAAAATTCTTTTTCGCCCCACCGGGGATGCATCCCATCTGACGGTACTTTTCAACGTTTGGCAGCAAAGGTACTTTATCAAACCAGACCGTCGCACCGATATGGCTGCTCTCACACAGCTCTTTGAGGTGTCCAAGCAGTCCAAACCCTGTTACATCGGTCATTGCCACCACACTCTCCAGTGCAGCCAGCTTCTGCCCCACCTTGTTGAGTGTTGTCATCGCTTCGATCGCAGGGTCAATATCTCCCGGTGCGATCTTTTTGCGTTTTTGCGCCGTAGTCAAGATGCCGATACCCAACGGTTTGGTCAAAAAGAGCAGACAATCCTCCTTGGCTCCATCATTGGTCATCAGGTGGGCATTCTCCACCAGACCCGTCGCTGCCAATCCAAAGATAGGCTCAGGAGAATCGATGGAGTGTCCGCCTGCCAGCGGAATACCGGCATCTTCACATACCGCTCTTCCCCCGTCTATCACAGCGCGACCCACCTCTGCAGAGAGTTTATCGATCGGCCATCCGAAAATAGAGATCGCCATCAGCGGTCTGCCGCCCATCGCATAAATATCACTCAGCGCATTGGTCGCAGCGATCTTCCCAAACGTAAAAGGATCATCCACAATCGGCATAAAAAAATCTGTTGTCGAGAGCACGGAAGTACCGTTCCCAAGATCGTATGCAGCCGCATCATCTTTGTTGGAGTTGCCTACCAGCAGTTCCGGGTAAACGATGTTCTCTCTTGTGGTCTGCAGCATCTCATCGAGCAGCATCGGGGAAATTTTACATCCACATCCCGCACCATGGCTGTATTCTGTCAGTTTGACCTGTTCCATCTTTTGTTCCTCTTTTTGTTCAATTTTTCGTTATACTGTGGCGATTATACACCCAAGGGAGTAAAAATGACGATAGCCATCCCCAACTATGCCACACTTGAGTTGACAGATATCGTCTGCGACTATAACGGTACCATCGCTTCAGATGGCAAAGTGCTTCCAGAGATCAAGTCACTCTTTCATACATTGCAGGTACACTTCACCCTCCATGTTATCACCGCTGACACCTTTGGCAGTGTCCAAAAAGAGCTTGAAGGCTACGGTGCCAAGA
>JALTYW010000119.1 GCA_027046415.1 Sulfurovum sp. | reverse complement strand
GGGGCAGGCGATAGACTGCTGGTTTGAGAACAAGCCACTTACGCTTGATGAGGTCAAGGTGCTGCATACCAACAAAACTGCCAAGCTCATTGCTGCAAGTCTGCAGATGGGTGCGGTGATTGTTGGGCTGAGTGCTGACACACAAAAGGCGCTTTATGACTTTGGTATCGATCTTGGAGTGCTCTTTCAGATACAAGATGACATCATAGACGAGACACAGAGCGAAGAAGAGGCGGGCAAAACCACCGGCAATGATGGCGACAAAAACAGCTTTGTCAATCTTTTGGGGCTGGAATCTGCTATTGCCGAAGCAGATACACTGGCAAAAGATTTGCAAAGACGGTTTGAAGCGTTTGATGAGAAGATGCAACACGCACTCCGTCCCCTGATGGAACACTATCTATACCGACACCAATAAAGGAAAAACATGGCAACAATGACCCCTGAGAATCAAATGCGTAAAAAGATGGCAAATACTATTCGTTTCTTGGCAGCCGATATGGTACAAAAGGCAAATTCCGGACACCCAGGAGCTCCCATGGGACTGGCAGATATTGCCGTAGTACTCAGTGAACATCTGGTACACAACCCCAAAAATCCAAAGTGGCTCAACCGTGACCGTCTGGTCTTCTCCGGCGGACACGCTACGGGGCTGATCTACTCACTGCTGCACCTGTGGGGGTATGATGTCTCTCTAGAAGATCTCAAAAACTTCAGACAGCTTGACTCCAAAACCCCGGGGCACCCTGAGTATGGACATACTGCCGGTGTAGAGATCACCACAGGACCGCTTGGACAGGGGATTGCCAATGCGGTAGGGTTTGCCATGGCAGAAGCCTTTACCAAAGCACAGGTCAATTCCGAGACTTGTGAACTGATCGACCACAAAGTCTACTGTCTTTGTGGTGACGGTGATCTGCAGGAGGGTATCAGCTACGAAGCGTGTGCACTGGCAGGACACCTCGGGCTTAAAGACCTGATTCTCATCTATGACTCCAATGAGATCACCATCGAGGGTGATACCAATATCGCATGGAGTGAAGATGTTGCCAAACGTTTTGAGGCACAAAACTGGAATGTGCTCAAGGTCAACGGACACTGCTACGACAAGATCGATGAAGCATTGACAGAAGCCAAAAATGCCGACAAACCGACGATTATCATTGCCAACACTATCATCGGGAAGGGTGCGGGAGAGCTTGAAGGCACACATCATACACATGGTGCACCGCTGGGTGAAGAGATCATCCGCGCCTCCAAAGAAAAAGAGGGCTTTGATCCAGAGCAGACATTCCAGATTCCCGAAGATGTACTGCTGCGCTTCAGATGTGCCATAGAGCAGGGTGAAATGGCAGAAAAAGAGTGGGTTCACCGCCAAAAAGAGGCACCGCTCGTTGAGCAGAATGTAGCACTTGAAGCGCTGTTGAACCCGGATTTCTCAAAAGTAGAATATCCTGACTTCAGCAACGATGCAGAGGTGGCTACCCGTGACTCCAACGGGAAAATTCTCAATGCCATTGCCAAAGCGGTTCCAAGCTTCCTTGGCGGTTCGGCAGACCTTGCACCGTCAAACAAGACAGAGCTGAAAGATATGGGTAACTTCCCTAAAGGCAAGAACCTGCACTTTGGTATCCGTGAGCATTCTATGGCTGCCATTACCAATGCGATGGCACTTTATGGTACGACCATTCCGTTTAATGCTACGTTCTTTGTCTTCTCTGACTACCTCAAACCCGCAGCACGTATTGCCGCACTTACAGGTATTCAGAATTTCTTTGTCTGGACACACGACAGCATCGGTGTAGGCGAAGACGGACCAACCCATGAGCCTATCGAACACCTCAGTCAGTTTAGAGCCCTGCCAAACTTCTACGTTTGGAGACCGGCAGATGCGACAGAGAATGTCGAAGCATGGAAAACGGCGCTTAGCATCAAGGCACCGCACGGGTTTGTACTCAGCCGACAGAAGCTCAAAACCCTTAAGCCAAAACGTGACTTTGGCGATGTAAGCAAGGGTGCCTACATTGTTAAAAAACGTGAAGGGGCGACCATGACCCTCATGGCAAGCGGTAGCGAACTGATGCCGTGCCTTCAGGCAGCATGCCACCTTGAAGTACTGGGGGTTAAAGCCAATGTGGTCTCTGTTCCGTGTCTTGACCTCTTCAATGAGCAGGACGATGCCTACAAAGCAGCTGTCATCGACCCCAATACCAAAGTGCTTGCCGTAGAAGCAGCCCGTGCCACAGAGTACTACCGCTATGCCGATGATGTACTGGGCATGGAGACATTCGGTGCCTCCGCACCGGCAGGTCAGCTCTTTGAGAAGTTTGGCTTTACTATCCAAAACATCACCAAAAGAGGGTGTGCATTGATGGGGGTAGCCTACCAAGAAGTCGACCTTGGGAAGTGTTAGGCTTCCTAACCCTCTCTTCTGCATAATTACACCATTTGATATCATCTCCTAAAACTATGTTATAATTATCCAAAGCAAAAAGGCAAGGTTATGTCAATCGATGAAATTAAACAGCTGGATATCACCGAGCGTATTCTTCTTGTTGAAGAGATTTGGGATTCTATTGCCAAAGAGCAAGCACATCTTGGTTTGTCAGAATATGAAAAAGAGGTATTGGATATACGACTGGCATCACTGGAAGAATCACCTGATGATCTTATCTCCTGGGATGAGATAAAAAACAGACTTAGAGACTAAATGTACGAATTGGTTTTTAAATCCGAAGTTTATGAGGATATCAAAACTGCTTATGATTGGTATGAGTCACAACGTGTAGGTTTGGGCGAAGATTTTTTATTGACACTCGAGGCATCATATGCCAATATTGCAAGAGCTCCCAAACAGTATCAAGATATCTATAAATCAGTAAGAAGAAAATTGGTGCGTAGATTCCCTTATGGTATCTTTTTTGTTGTTAAGGGAAACAGTGTAGTTGTTTTGGCAGTTTTGCATACCAAAAGAGACCCAAAATCATGGGAGAAAAGACTATAAGTATTGTAATTTAGCTTGATTATAAGAGAAATATTTTATAATCAC
>JALTYW010000118.1 GCA_027046415.1 Sulfurovum sp. | reverse complement strand
GTGTTACATAGATGCTGCATTTTGAGAAAAAACCTTTGGGTAGACTCAGAAGAAAAGCATGTGCTTTTTGGGCATCAAATCTGTCAAAATCGATGGTTGTCTGGGAGAGTGTTTCATAAGCAGAAAGAAGTGCCAGCACCTCGGCATGCGAAGTGCCGGCTCTCTGGTGGGCTTCTATGGCAAGGATGGCATCGTTTTGTACCACCACTGCGCCCACTGCCGGGTTAGGATAGGTTAAAAGCTGGTATTTCCACGCTTCATCGAGGGCAAGCTGCATGTAGAATGCGTCATCCATACCCTCTCCTGATGCTTAAAACTCGAAATAGGTCTTGACTGTACCCAGTTCGCTATACTTGAAGGCTTTGTCACCCTCTTTGGTCTCGACAACTATCCCCTCATCATCCGCTGCTTTGAGTGTACCTTTGAGTTTCTCTCCGCCAAGCACCTTCACCTTTACCTTTTCACCGACAGACTGTTTGAAGTGTGCAGGTTTTGTCAGTTTGCGTTCAATGCCCGGAGAACTGACTTCAAGGCGGTACTGTCCGTGCATCGGAGGATTGACATCGAGAAAAGGTGAGAGTTCGTTGGAAATTTCTGCACACAGATCAAGTGAAACACCACCCTCTTTGGTAATGGAGATACGGTAGATCTTTTCATCAAACTCGGTAACCGTTTCTATATCATACAATCTGGCACCATTGGCTTCTACGATCTTGGCGATCTGCTCCTCAAGATTCATCGTTCTCTCCCTCATCGCTTTTTCGCTGCGCTATCTGCCTGAACAGCTCTTCCATACGGCTCTGCTTCTCAAGCTGTTCATCAAACTCGAACGTAAAGCGTGGTGCTTTGAACCATCCCTCACTCTGTTTGCAGTGGTTTTGGATATATCCTGCTACAAGTCTAAGCTGTCTAAGTGCTTCACGCTGTTCTGCTTCACTGAGCACTGACTTGTCCAGATAGACCTTCGCATCGCTTCGTCCTCTTGAACAGACAACCTCTGTCACCTGAAGTGCATTAATGCGGCTGTCATCCAAGGTTGCAAGCGCTTCGGGGATGATCTCTTTGAGTACCGACTCGGTACGCTTTCGTTTGATCTCTTCGGGTGTCATCTTAGAGTTTTACCTGCTCTTCGACATCTTTGAAGGTCTCGATCACATCACCCTCTTTAATGTCGTTGAAGTTCTCAAGCATGATACCACACTCATAACCGTTTTTAACCTCTTTGGCATCTTCATTGAAACGCTTAAGAGATGCGATGCTGCTTTCATACACCACCACACCGTCACGAATGAGTCTTGCTTTGGAGTTACGAGTAATGGAACCCTCCGTTACTTTACATCCGGCAATGGTACCGACTTTGCCGACTACGAATGTTTCACGTACCTCAGCCTGTCCTGTCACCTCTTCTTTAATAACCGGGCTCATCAGACCGCCAAGGAGCGCCTTGACATCATCAAGCAGGTCATAGATAATGGTATAGGTATTGATCTCGACACCAAGCTCTTTGGCTTTCTTCTTCACAGCACCTGTCGGTCTGACGTTAAAACCAAGGATGACTGCATGTTCACTTGCATCCGCAAGTGTCACATCACTCTCTGTGACACCACCGACACCTTCATGAATGATGTTTACTTTTACCTCTTCGTTTCTCAGCTTCTCAAGGCTTCCTTTGATCGCTTCAAGTGATCCTTGAACATCCGCTTTGATAATCACCGGCAGTGATTTCAGCTGACCCTCTGCAATAAGTGCAGAGAGATCTTCAAGAGAGGCTTTGGTACTTTTGGAGAGCTGTTTGGCTCTTTCGTACTCTGCACGTTTCTCAGCAAGTTCACGTACCTCTTTCTCTGAATCCATAGCAACCATCACTTCACCCGCACCCGGAACATCATTGAGTCCGACAACAGCGACTGGAGCACTTGGCGGCGCTGATTTTACATTCTTGCCATTGTCATCTTTGATAACTCTGACACGCCCATAGGTCTGTCCGACAATTACATTGTCACCCACATTGAGCGTACCGTTTTTGATGATCACATTCGCCACAGGACCAAACCCTTTTTCCAAAGAGCTCTCTACAACGATCGCTTTGGCTTTGCGGTTTGGATTTGCCTGCAGTTCCATCACTTCAGCCTGAAGCAGAATCGTCTCAAGCAGATCGTCAATCCCCTGACCGGTATGTGCCGAAACAGGGATAAATTCATACTCTCCGCCCCAGTCTGTCGCCATGACATCGATCTCGGCAAGCTGTGCTTTTACATTATCAGGGTTGGCATTGGGTTTGTCCATCTTGTTGATCGCAACGATCATCGGTACACCTGCCGCTTTGGTATGGGAAATCGCCTCTTTGGTCTGAGGCATCACACCGTCATCCGCAGCTACAACGATAATGACGATATCGGTTGCCTGTGCACCACGTGCACGCATCTCGGTAAAGGCTTCGTGACCCGGAGTATCGACAAAAGTGATCTTCTTGCCGTTCTTTTCTACCTGATAGGCTCCGACATGTTGTGTGATACCGCCTGCCTCTTTGTCTGCCACTTTTGCAGAGCGGATCTTGTCAAGCAGTGACGTCTTACCGTGGTCAACATGTCCCATAATGGTAATAACCGGAGGACGCTCTTCAAGATAGTCATCTTCAATCGCATCGTATGCCGCGACATAGTCCAGTTCATCCAGCGGGTTCATTGTAGTCACTTCCACTTCGAACTCTTCAGCGAGTATCTCGATCTCATCTTTGCTCAGGAAGTCATTTTTGGTTACCATCATACCAAGGGCAAAGAGTACTTTGATCACATCACCGGCAGTCTTTCCGACCTTTTCGGCAAATTCGTATACTCTTACATTTTCAGGGATCTCTACAGAGGTGATCTGTTCTTTGTTCTCTTCTTTATGGTACTTCTTACGCTTACCGCCACGTTTGAGTGAACGTTTCTGCTGCGGACGGAACGGCTGTCTTCCTTTTGCAGTCCCTCCTGCAGCAAGCTCACGTTTTTTCGCTTCCTCTTTACGCTTCTGCTCTTGACGCATCATCTCTTCATAGATGTTTTTGTCAGAGAAGTCCAGCAGTAC
>JALTYW010000117.1 GCA_027046415.1 Sulfurovum sp. | reverse complement strand
CTTGTGCGTATTTTAAACATAACGAAGGAGAAATCAATGGCATTATTTGATGATGTAAAAGAAGTGGTTGTAGAACAACTGAATGTGAGCCCTGATGAGGTGAAGGAAGAGTCTAAGTTCGTAGAGGATCTCGGGGCAGACAGTCTTGATGTCGTTGAGCTTGTCATGGCACTTGAAGAGAAGTTTGATATTGAAATTCCGGATGACCAGGCGGAAGCGATTGCTACAGTTGCTGATGCGATCAAATTTATCGAGAATGCGCAGGCGTAAGCCTCTATACCCTTCCTTCGGGAAGCGGTTAAGAGATAGATGAGTGTTTTTCTGGGAATATTCACCTATATCTTATGAAATCAGATAGGAGAAGCAGTGAAAAGAGTAGTGGTAACAGGTTTGGGAATGATCAACTCTCTGGGGTTGGACAAAGAGAGTGCATTTTCAGCAATTGTAGAAGGTAAATGCGGGATCAAAGAGATCACATCTTTTGATACGGAGAAGCACTCGGTAAAAATAGCGGGGGAAATCACTGATTTTGATCCGACAACTGTTATGGATGCCAAAGAGGTTAAAAAGGCGGATAGATTTATTCAACTCGGGCTCAAAGCCGCATCTGAGGCAATTGCCGATGCCAACCTCCCGGAAGATACAGATTATAATAGCTTCGGTGTTGCATCTGCCTCAGGGATCGGTGGGCTGATTAACATTGAAAAGAACTCTGTGATCGCCGAAACACGTGGTCCCAGAAGAATATCACCTTTCTTTATTCCCTCTTCTCTTGTCAATATGCTGGGCGGATTTGTATCGATCGAACACAGCTTAAGAGGTCCGAACCTCTCTTCTGTAACGGCGTGTGCGGCAGGTACCCACGCCATAGGTGAAGCGGCAAAATCGATCATGATCGGTACCGCGGACAAAATGCTGGTTGTCGGTGCAGAAGCAGCTATCTGCGCGGCCGGGGTAGGTGGTTTTGCGGCGATGAAGGCACTCTCTACAAGAAACGATGACCCTCAGTCTGCTTCCCGTCCTTTCGATGCCGGTCGTGACGGATTTGTGATGGGTGAAGGCGCTGCTGCTTTGGTACTTGAAAGTTATGAAGATGCCATAGCACGCGGTGCGACCATTTATGGCGAACTGATAGGGTTTGGTGAAAGTGGTGATGCGAACCATATCACCACACCGACTATGGATGGACCGTTGCGTGCCATGAAAATGGCATATAAAATGGCGGGAGAGCCAAACGTGGACTATGTCAATGCACACGGTACCTCTACACCTATCAATGACAAAAATGAGACAGGAGCGCTTAAAGAACTCTTTGGTGGCAAAGAGAACTGTCCTCCAGTCAGTTCCATTAAGGGGCAGATCGGGCATTGTCTCGGTGCAGCTGGTGCAATTGAGGCGGTTGTCTCTTTGATGGCGATGAGAGACGGTATCCTGCCTCCGACCATCAACTATACAACACCAGATGAGAACTGTGATCTTGACTATGTACCTAATGAAGCGAGAAAAGCGGATGTGAATATTGTCATGAGTAACTCATTCGGCTTCGGTGGTACCAACGGTGTCGTGATTTTCAAGAAAATATAAGTCGGAGAAACGTTTATGGCAACCTATTTGGATTTTGAGAGTAAGATCGAGAAGATACAGGAACAGATCGTCTCGGCACATGCAGTTGCCAATCTAGAGCAGGTCGAAAAACTTCAAAAAGAGCTTCAGAAAGAGGTTGAAAAGACATTCAGTTCTCTGAGTGACTACCAGAAACTTCAGCTTGCACGCCATCCGGACAGACCTTATGCACTTGACTACATTAAACTGATTCTTGAAGATGCCTATGAGATCCATGGTGACAGAGCTTTCCGCGATGACCCTGCTATTTTGTGTTATATTGGATGGATTGACGGACAGAAGACGATGGTGGTCGGGGAACAGAAGGGACGTGGTGTCAAGAACAAGATCAAACGTAACTTTGGTATGCCAAATCCGGAAGGGTACAGAAAAGCGCTTCGTGCAGTAAGATTGGCGGAGAAGTTCAATATTCCCGTTCTGATGCTCATTGACACTCCGGGCGCCTATCCGGGTCTTGGTGCGGAAGAGCGAGGGCAGAGTGAAGCGATCGCCCGTAACCTTTTTGAGTTTGCCGCGACCAAAGTACCGATGGTATCTGTTGTGATCGGTGAGGGGGGTTCCGGAGGTGCACTGGCAATCGGTGTAGCTGACAAGCTTGCTATGATGCGCTATTCGGTCTTTGCCGTTATTTCTCCGGAGGGATGTTCCGCTATTTTGTGGAATGATCCAAGCAAAGTCGAAACTGCTACAAAAGCACTCAAAATCACACCGGATGATCTGCTTGAACACAAGCTAATCGATGATGTGCTGGATGAACCGCTTATTGGGGCACACCGCGATAAAAAAACGGCAGCGGATGCATTGAAACGCTACTTCCTCGACACCGTTAAAGAGCTCAAAGAGCTCTCTTTGGATGAACTGCTTGAGAAACGTTACGAGAAGCTTACTTCTGTAGGCGCATTTAGCGAATAACCCTCGTATGATACACGACATAGCCGCATATCTTGTCGATACCATAGGCAATATGGGCTACTGGGGCATCTTCCTTCTGATGTTCCTTGAGAGTACCTTTTTCCCTTTTCCCAGTGAAGTGATTATGATACCAGCAGGCTATCTTGCCTATCAGGGTGAGATGAATCTCTATCTGATTGTGCTTGTCGGTATCGTCGGATCTGTAGCGGGGGCGCTGTTTAACTATTATATTGCAGTCTATTTTGGACGATCCTTTCTGTTGAAGTACGGAAAATACATGCTCATCAAGCCCCATACTCTTGAAAAACTGGAGATCTTTTTTCAAAAACACGGAGAGATCTCAACGTTCAACGGCAGGTTAATTCCAGGTATCAGACAGTTGATATCACTTCCGGCAGGGCTGGCAAGAATGCATGTCGCAAAGTTTTCATTCTATACCGCACTGGGTGCAGGTATCTGGGTCATTGTCTTGGTGGCACTTGGATATCTGCTTGGATCAAACGAGGCACTTATCTCCCAATATTTACATACTGCGACACTCATCGCACTGTTGGGGGTTGTTTTCGTCACACTCTTTTATGTGGTTAGAGAAAAAAGGCGCAAACGCATACTGGATGAATAAAAGAGTGATTGGTGTATTGGTTGATTGGTGATTAGGGAGAGGGAACCCTTAAAGTACCCATCCCTTTACTTTCCTCTTTTTAATTTTCACGCCGTTTTTCAATGCTTTTTGTACCCTGTCCGTTGCATGGTGGTGCAAGGCAATGTAGCTTCTGTTTTGAGTAAGGTCGATCTTTCCTACCTCTTTTGTATCTATACCTATCTCTTTGCAAAGGGTACCGAGTATATCCCCTTTACGGAGTTTGTCCCGTTTGCCGCTGCCAAGGCAGAGTGTATCCCATTCTGACTGCATTAGGTAATCTTTCTCTCCACGTAGTATCTTGCTATTACCTTCTGTAGCACGGTCTCTGATATAGGTAGTCTTTGGGTTAATATGTGAACCGGTAAGAGAGATAGCGGTACCGGCTGCATCTGCCCGTCCTGTACGTCCTATGCGATGTGTATAGACCTCTTCATCAAAAGGAAGATCGTAGTTTATCACCATATCCACCCCCTTGATGTCCAGTCCTCTTGAGGCAACATCAGTGGCGACCATGCTCCTTCTGGAACCATTGGCAAACATGATGACCGCTTCACTACGTTCAGTTTGATCAAGATCACCATGGAGGGTAATAACACTGTGGTGTTGTGCTTGCAGCTTTTGGGCAAGTGCTGTCACATCACTTTTGGTATTGGCAAAGATCAGTAGAGAATCTGGTCTGTAACTGCCAATAAGCAATTTAAGTGTTCTGAACTTTTCGTTTGTTTCATAGTAGGTCTCTGCAATCTTTTGGGCTTCATGCTCGGTTTGTATCTTTATGATCTGCGGAGCATGTAGAAGTTTGGTGGCAAGCTGTTCAATTTTGGGTGAAAAGGTTGCCGAAAAGAGCAGGGTTTGGTGCTTTTTAGGTGTATGGTTGATGATCTTTACAATATCGTCGTAAAATCCCATATCGAGCATTCTGTCTGCCTCATCGAGTACAATCTGGGTAATATTTGAAAGATTCAAGGTTTCCTTGGAGAGGTGATCGAGTAGACGTCCCGGTGTGCCTATGAGAATATGCGCTCCTTTGCCAAGGGAGTCTGCCTGTACGCGAAGCGGCGTACCTCCATAGAGCGCAATGATCTTCAGATTGGATTTAAAGGTAGCAACTTCCCTCAATGCAGCAGCAACCTGGTCAGCAAGTTCTCTTGTAGGTGTGATGACAAGGGCTTGGGGAAGATGACTGGATGTATCTGCCTCCATAAGCAGAGGGATACCAAATGCCAATGTTTTCCCTGATCCGGTCTTTGACTGGACAATAAGATCTTTCCCCGCAAGTATGGCAGGGATGCTCTCTGCCTGAACGGAGGTCATTGTATGCAGACCAAGGTATTTAAGTCTTTCTGTTAAAGATACAGGGATGGATGGCAGGGTATGGAACGGGTGCATGGTATCAACTCACTTTGTAAGGTAAAATAGATAAGGGGAGAGGGAGGAGAGTAAGATGCGGGATAACCCCGCAATCATTATGATTCTTTGCTTTTTTTGTAATCAAGAATCATTTTGTACGCTTCATCCTTGAGGCGCAGTTTCTCTTTTTTGAGTGTCTCAAGCTCGATATCGGTCATAGGAATACGTCCTGCTTCCGCATCTTCTACCTTCTGGTCAAGCTCATTGTGCTTTTCAAAGATCTTCGCAAAGTGTGCATTCTGCTGTTTGAGTTCATGGATTTCGTCTCTGTATTCGTGTAACATAGGTCACTCCTGTAGATATTTTCCGTATTATAGCTTTTTTGCAATAACAGTGTGGTGAAAGAGTGTATGCAAATCTCTATGTACGGTACTCAGCATTGATCTTTACATACTCATAGCTCAAATCACATCCGTATGCTGTATAGCTGCCTTTTCCAAGTCCCAGATCGCATTTGACAGTGAAAGCTTCCTGTTTCATGATGCGATATGCCTCCTCTTCACGTGCTGCGTCCAGCTCTCTGCAGTCATCGGAGTAGATCAGCAGATCGTCATAGTGAATGGTAAGCTTTGTATCGTCACACGCTATCCCACTTGCGCCAATGGTCGATGCGATACGTCCCCAGTTTGGGTCTTCTCCAAACAGAGCGGTCTTTACAAGAAGGGAGTTGCTCAGTGCTGTTGCCGCTTTCTGTGCCTCATCATCACTCATTGCCCCTTTGACTTCAAACGCGACTACTTTGTTCGCCCCCTCTCCATCACGGAGTATCATCATGGCAAGGTCGAACATCATGGTGTTGAGTGCTTCGGAAAAAGCAGCTTTGTCATAGACACCGCTTTGTCTGTTGGCAAGCAGCATGACCGTGTCGTTAGTAGAAGTATCGCCATCAACAGAGATGCGGTTAAATGAGCCCTCTGTGCCACTTTGCAGCAATGTATCCATATCTGCTTTAGGGATATCGGCATCGGTGACGATGAAGCAGAGCATGGTTGCCATAGCAGGGTTGATCATCCCGGCACCTTTGCAGATGGCGGCGATATGAAAGTGTGTACCGTCTTCAAGGGTAATACGGCAGGCAAGTTCCTTTTTGAAGCTGTCTGTGGTCATGATGGCACGTGCAGCGGCATCGGAGTTTTTGGCGTGAAAATCGAGTTTGTCAAATGCTGAAGTGATCTTGTCAACAGGCAGACGGTAGCCTATAACACCAGTAGAGCTCATAAGTGGATTAGTGACATCAATCGTGTTGGCAAGGGTTGACATAATGGTGTCAATATCGTCAATACCTTTCTCGCCAGTCATCGCATTGGCATTTTTGGCATTGATCAGTACAAAATCGGTCTGGAAACCTTCTGGGTATCGCTGAAAGTGTTTGATGGGTGCTGCCTGAAAACGGTTTGTGGTAAAAACGGCACTGACATCACAGAGTGTTTCAGAGCGGATAAAAGCAACATCCCCTTGAGAAGCATCCGGACGCATACCAACATTGACAGCATCACAGTAAAACCCGTTGACATTGGCAAGCCCGCCTTCAAGCGGGGTAATTGTATAACTTGACATATATAACCCTATTTATAAAAGCTTTTCATTTCAAATGAAAAGCATACCAAAACTATTCACTTTTCACTCTTAACGCTTCACTAAAATTTAGACGTATTTCAGCTCTTCCGGCTTCTCTTTTTTTCGAATGATCTTTTTAGCTTTGCGTATACCGTCACCGGTACCGATAAGCAGCAGTTTGGATTCTGGCATGATGATGGTGTCACCCTTCGGCATTGGAATGAACTTGCCGTCTTTTTGTCTGATACCGATAATGGTTACGTTGGCAATATCACGGAAACGTGCCGCTTTGATCTGTTTGAGTGTCAGCCATGAGGTTTTGGAAACTTTGGCCTCTTCCATATCGAGCGGTGTATCTTTTTTGTAGAGGAACTCCTGTAGCAGGTTTTCCATATCGGGCCGTGCTGCCATAGCGTTGATACGCTGTGCCATCAGTTTGGTGGCAGTCACCACTTTGTCCGCACCGAGTTTGAGTAGCTTTGTTTCATCTTCATAACTTTGTGCGTTGGCAATGATGAGATATTTCCGGCTGCGCTGTATTTCCCGTTCATACAGTCGCGCAGAGGCAATAACTGCAATATTGTCTGCAACATTATCTGCGAGTGTGATGACTCCTTTTGCTGAAGAGAGGTGTGACTTGAGGATACCCTCTTCGGTATGGGCTTCTGCAACGACGAAATAGGGATATTTGTACCGTTTCGCTATCTCTTCCATGTCTTCTCTTGGGTCGACAACAACAAAAGGGATATGGTTTTCACGAAGTTGCTTGGTTACCTGAATGGTAAATTCGTTATGGTAACAGACAACGAAATGGTGTTTGAGCCTGGCGATCTCGTAAAGCATTTTCCGCTCCTTGGCAGTTTTTTGAAATTCCCCTTTTTTAACAACTTCAGCAATAATCCCCACAGCAATGGAAAAGACGACAAAACCAAAGATGATGAGGGTGATGGTAAAGATACGTCCCATGTCGGAAATAGGACGAATCTCCCCAAAGCCGACTGTAGTAAAAGTAATCCCGGTCTGGTATATGGCATCCATCAGCGGGAAACTGTCAATTACCATATAGCCGATAGTGCCCAGCAGCATAATCAGTACAGTAAGAATAAGGGGAAGTCTGAATGGTGCTAAATGACTGTAATACTCATCATTTAGGGTAATATGTGGTTTGGGTGCGCTTCTCCAGCCGAGAAACTTTTTGAATTTTTCTATGGAGGTCATGATAAGAGAGTATACCCTCTCCTATCTAAGAATTTAGTTAGCTGCAGCAGCTTGGGCAGCTTTTTTCTTCATTGTTCTGAGTGTAGAAGCGGCAACCTTGATTCTTTTGGTTGTGCCGTCTTCGAGTGTGACTTTGACAGATCTCAGGTTTGGAAGCTGTCTTCTTTTTGTTTTGTTGTTCGCGTGAGAGACATTGTTACCTACCAGCGGGCCTTTACCGCTTACTGAACATTTTCTTGCCATGATATATCCTTCTTGTGATTACGCTTTTGTGCAGCGTGAAAAATTTGTGCGATTATAGACAAAAAAAACTTAAGAGGGAGTTAATTGCCTTGTGATGTACGTAAATCAGGACTCAAAGTAAGATATAGCTATAATATCAAAAATTTTTTGGGTGAAGCTTTGCTTTATGAAAAGGAGAAGATCATGATGGTAGCCCCCAGCATTCTCTCTGCCGATTTCGGGCACCTTGCCCGGGATGTCGAAGCAGTCTGTAACGGCGGATGTGACCTTGTGCATGTCGATGTGATGGATGGTCACTTTGTACCAAACCTTACGATCGGTCCTGTAGTGGTCGAAGCGGTTGCAAAGGCAGCGACAAAACCGCTCGACATCCACCTGATGGTAGAGAACAATACCTTTTTTGTTGATCTTTTTGCATCGCTAAAACCGGAGTTTATTTCCTTCCATATCGAAGAGGAGAAGCATCCGCATCGTCTGATTCAGCATATCCGCTCACTGGGTATTCGTCCCTGCATTGTACTTAACCCTCATACTCCGCCGGAAACAATCGAGTTCCTACTCGAAGATCTTGATATGGTACTGCTGATGAGTGTCAACCCCGGATTTGGTGGACAGAAGTTCATTCCTTCCGTGATTGAAAAGGCACAGCGCCTCAAAGCGATGATCGAAAAATGCAATCCCAACTGTCTCATTGAAGTTGACGGCGGTGTTAACGACCAGAATGTCAAACTGCTTGCCGATGCGGGCGTGGATGTTGTTGTTGCCGGATCGTATGTCTATAAGCATCCAAAAGGGGTTGAAGAGGCGATCGCCTCCTTGAAGTGAAGAGTGAAATAATGTAGGGTGTGTAGTCAAGCACCGCTTAAAAAGAGATTGCCATAAGGCTATATTGAAAATGAAATACATGGTGCGTGATTACGCACCCTACAAGGTTGAAACTATGCGCGTAAAAATATGTGGTATCACCAATCTGAGAGATGCTTTGCATGCGGTTGCATGTGGTGCGGATGCGCTTGGATTTGTGTTTTACAACAAGTCACCACGATATATCACCCCCAAAGATGCCAAGCATATTATAGACCAGCTTCCCCCTTTTGTAGAGAGGGTGGGACTCTTTGTCGATGAGGGAGTTGAGACCATCGATACGGTGTGTCGCTATACCGGTATCTCTTTGGCACAGATCCATTTTGATGTCGATGCGGAGTCCCTTGATGCGATTGATACCAAAACCCTGCCTGTGGTACGGGCACAAAAACCGGAAGATTTGCACCGTTTTGCCGACCGTTACCGTCTGGTCGATGCCTACAGTGAAAGCTACGGCGGCAGCGGAAAGCGGCTGAATCTTGAGTGGTTCAAAGATGTTGACTGCTCCAAAATTATCCTTGCAGGCGGGCTGACAGCGGCAAATGTAGCAGAAGCCAAAGCCTACGGATTTTACGGTGTGGATGTCAGCTCGGGCGTAGAGTCAGTCAAGGGGAAGAAAGATCCTACGAAAGTAGAGCGTTTTATCGCCAATGCGAAAAGGCTTTAGTGAACTGACCGACGCGTTTCGCAAGCACGGCGGCACCTTGACACCGCAGCAGTATGAAGATGTGGTCAAAAGGCATACCACACTGCTTGAAGAGAGTGACACAATTTTCATTTTGCTGCAAGCCTCAGGCTATCCTATCGAGCAGGAGGCGGATACCTATCGCTTCAAACCCTTTTTTACACCCTACGATGAAGCACAATACTGTGTGATCGATATTGAAACCAACGGCAGCAAACCAGGTACCTCTCAAGTCATTGAGATCGGTGCAGTGATGGTTGAGCGAGGCAAAGTTGTTGACAGATATGAAACCTTTGTCGAGTGTGCCTACCTGCCTGAGTATATTACGAAAATCACCGGTATCGAACCTGAAGATCTCATTGGGGCACCGACACGCAGAGAAGCGTTGACCGGTTTGCGACAGTTTATGGGAGATGCTGTCTTTGTGGCACACAATGCCAACTTTGACTATACCTTTCTTGATGCCTCTTTCGAGCGTTTCGGGCTTGGCGGCATCGGGAACCCCAAATTCTGTACCATCGACCTTGCCAGACGTACTTTTGAGAGTGAACGCTATGGGCTTGCCTATCTCATCGAGGCACTCGGCATGGAAGAAACCAACCACCACCGCGCCTACTCCGATGCCTTATGCGCCTCCAAAGTGATGTTAAAGAGCTTCGAAACCCTGCCAAAGTATGTCAAGACGACCGATGACCTGCTGCAGTTTTCGACGTCGAGCAAGAAGAGCAGAAGGATTAAGAGAGAAGAGTGAAGAGTTGTGGTATGCATTGCTGCGCAATGCTTTCATTTTATTTTTCTCAACGCTTAGCGCTTCATGAATATAAACGGTTTAAAGGTGTGAGATTTCGCACCCTACCTACTCCCTACAACTTACTACCTATCCTCTCCCACAATCCTATGTAAAAACAGAATCTGCGCAAACACAGGAGAGAAGATATTGAGCAGTGGAATGTAGTTAAACCCAGCGGCGATCATGGCAAGGAGGGTCGTTTTGCTGCTGCGTGCTTTGAGGGCTTTTTTATCTGTGATGAACATACTGCCTACATCATAAATGGTTGGCGCTTTAATAAGAATAGACCAGAGCCAGAGCATATAGACTGCCCCAAGCAGCGGTATGAACATCAGCGGGAAGGTAAAGAGGAACACGACAAGAAAGACAGCGGCTGAGCGAAGGCTCACAAGCAGGGATGCTGTAATGCTCGGTGTACCGACAACCGGTGAATTCGGGTAGTGTTGTTGTGCTAGTTTCGCTAATAGCGGTTCGATCATAAAAGAGGTTACAACGGCATGGATGGCAACAAAGAGCATATATGCAACGGCAATCACCGCTACGGACGCACCCGTAGTCTGTACCCACTCCCACGGAATCCATGTCAGATAGTGCTTGACAAAAGAGGAGACAGTGCTGCCAAAGAGCCATGCGATGGCAGCGGTCAGTACCAGTGAGATGAGGGTGGTTTTGGCGATGAATGCCAGGACGGTGGCGGAGAAGAGGTCTTTGAAGCTTTTGGTGATGATTTTGTTCATGGTGTTTCCTGTTGTGTCTTTTATTATTCTATCAAAGCGAGATGATTGTCTTTTTGTTTCTTTTGCTACTCTTCATTTCTTTTTTTCTTTGTTTTCGTGACAAAGAAAAAAGAGAAACGAAGCAAAGAAAAAAAGAAAACACGATAATGCGTGATTCCTGTCAGATTCCCTTGACGTCTTAAGGCTACCTAAGAAATCATTTAGCCCTTATTGATATTCATTCTTAAACGCCACATATCTCTTGGCAGAGGCATACAGCTCCGCTACCTCTTCATCGGTCAGTTCTCTGACAACTTTGGCAGGGCTGCCCATAATGAGGCTTCGTGGCGGGAATTTTTTGTTTTTGGTGACAAGGCTTCCTGCACCGACAATGGACTCTTTTCCGATTACTGCTCCGTCAAGAATGGTTGCGCTCATACCGATCAGGCAGGCATCCTCTATGGTACAGCCGTGTAACATGACGCGGTGTCCGACAGTGACATCGTTGCCTATGATTGTCGGGTTACCGTCGCTCATATCGGCTTTCTTGTGATGTGTGACATGGATCATGCTCAAATCTTGAATGTTGGTACGGTCACCGATGGTGATGAAGTGTACATCACCACGTACCACACAGCCAAACCAGATGGCAGAGTCTTCTCCTATGGTGGTGCGTCCAATGACGCTTGCCCCTTCGGCTATCCAGGCATTTTTACCTAGTTTCGGTGTCCACTCTTTAAATTTTATCAGCATGGTTTATCCTTCTTTTAGTATCCGGTTTGCCAAACGGCTGACATAGTCCGGTGTCGCTTTTTTGGTTTTGTCGTGAATTTTGTTAACATACTGTTCGAGTATCTCATGGTTGTTGACCTTCTTGCCAAGTGCAGGTACTTTAATGTACTCACCGCTTGGCTGGAGCGTCCACCGCAGCTGATTGTCTGCAAGTTGCAGCATGAGTATCTGCTCGATCTTCTGTGAAAGATTTGGTTCGAGTATCGGGGTCATCAGCTCGACACGGCGGACAAGGTTGCGCGGCATGAGGTCAGCACTGGAGATGTAGGTCTTGACCTTCTGGTGTTTGAACCAGTAGATGCGGGGATGTTCAAGGTATTTCCCGATCACTGAAGAGACGGTAATGTTTTCACTGACCCCTTTGACTCCCGGTTTAAGACAGCAGATCCCACGGATGATCAGCTCAATACGGCATCCTTTCTGTGATGCTTTGTAGAGGGTTTTGATAATGTCCTGATCGACCAGTGAATTGGCTTTGAGAATGATGTGCCCCTCTTTGCCATGCTGTGCCTCTTTCTCTATCAGTTTGATCAGTTTGGGTTTGATCTGCACAGGTGACATGAAAAGCGTACCCAGTTTGGTATAGGTCGAAAAACCTGTCAGGAAGTGGAAAAAGTGGGTCGCGTCGGTAGAGATGACCTCTTTGGCGGTAAAGTAGGAGATATCCGTATAGATTTTGGCAGTAGTTGGGTTGTAGTTCCCGGTAGCAAGGTGGACATAGCTTTGCAGTTTGCGCCCCTTGCGTTTAATGACTTGTGCGATCTTGGCATGGACTTTGAGCCCTGGGATGCCGTAGACGACATGTGCACCCGCATCTTCAAGGGCTTTTGCCCAGCGGAGGTTGTTCTCCTCATCGAACCTTGCTTTGAGCTCGACCAGTACCGTTACCTGTTTGCCGTCACGTGCCGCATCGATCAGTGCTTTGACAATGGGTGACTTCTGCCCGGCACGGTAGAGGGTCATACGGATAGCGATGGTCTCTGCATCGGCGGCTGCCTGCTTGATGAACTGTACTACCGGCTCGAAACTGTCAAAGGGATGGTAGAGGACAATATCCTGTTTTTCGATCGCTTCAAAGACATTTTCAGTATCGAACGGTGGCAGGATCTTGGGTGTGAAGGTGGGCAGTACTAGGTGTGATAGCCGCTTGTCTCCCACAATCTGCCAGAGTGCACCGAGGTTGAGCGGCAGGCTTTTGTAGGGGTAGATGTCGTGTTCATTCAGGTTCAGGTGTGTCAGCAGGAACTGAAGCAGGTCTTCATCGACCCCTTCAAGCAGTTCGAGCCGGATGAGTGAGCCTTTGTTGCGTGAACGCAGCCCCTCCTGAAGGATCTCCAGAAAATCATCTGCCTCCTCTTCCTCAATCTCAATATCGGCATTACGCGTCACCCTGAACGGGGTCGATGCCAGCGGGGTAAATCCGGGGAAAAGCTCTGTAGTGAAGTGCTCTACCACACTTTCAATAGGGATGAAGGTATGGTCTATCTGCACAAAGCGCGGTAAAATACGGGGAATGCGGATCAGCCCGTGTTTGATGTGCTGTGACTCATCCTGCAGGGTGATCGCCAGTGCGAAACTGAGGTTGTTCAGGTGTGGGAAGGGATGGGTAGCATCGATGGCAATGGGGATGATGACAGGGTATATCTCTTCAAAGAAGATCTCTCGCACCTCTTCCTGTTCTTCTTGTGAGAGAGTATCGAAATTTTTAATGTGTACTCCGTGCGTATGCAGTTCCGAGATGATAGAGGTGTAGCACGACTCCAAAATGTCGTGCTCTTTGTGCAGATAGGTACGGATCTGTTTCAACTGTTCGGCAGGGGTAAGTTTGTCCGGACCCGTTTGCTGTACCCGTGCTTTAAAAAGGCTTTTCAGCCCCGCAACACGGATCATGTAGAACTCATCGAGGTTTGTACCGTAGATGGCAAGGAACTTCAAACGCTCCAGCGGCGGCAGTGTCTCATCAAGCGCCTGCGCCAGTACACGGGAGTTAAACTGCAGCCAGCTGAGCTCACGGTTGAAGTAAAGCTGGGGGTCGTTTAAATCTACCATTTGGTTGCTCCAAATGGTAGATTTAGTGAAGAGTGAAGAGTGAAGAGTGAAGAGTGGTAGTTTGCATTGCTTTGCAATGCTTTTAGTGTTGGTAAGAGGGTCATCATAATATCCTTACACCTTCGAATAAATAATAAAAGCTTTCTGTAAAGAAAGCATACCAAAACTCTTCACTCTTCACTCTTAACTCTTAACTAAAAAAGTTGGGTCATGATAACTTTAGCGGCTCTTTTCTGAAGATTTTTAACAGCAATTTGTATAAATCTTCACCTCTATGAT